>CAMDAI010000019.1 GCA_945888585.1 Rickettsia typhi
GAAAAAACCCCTAAATCATTGGTTGGAATTGTTGCATTGATAATTATAGGTCTTTGGTTAATTTCTGGTCTTTACAAAGTTAATCCGGATGAAAATGCGGTTGTATTATATTTTGGTAAAGTTCGTTCAATTGCAACTCCTGGTCTTAATTATCATATTCCTTTTCCAATTGGAAAAATTGTAAAAAAAAGTGTTACAACGGTTAATACTGAACAATTTGGTTCTGGCGTTGCAATCGGTAATTTAAAGCCTTCTCAACAGAGAAATCAATCTTATAGCTTAATGCTTACTGGTGATGAAAATATTGTGGATATAGATTTTCAAGTACAATGGCAGATTAGTGATATTAAAGATTTTACTCTTAATGTTGCCGATCCAAATACGGCAATTAGAAAAGCTGCCGAGAGTGCAATGAGAGAAGTTATTGCTAAAAGACCGATTGCCGATGCTCTTTCGGATGGTAAAGGTGTAATTGAGCAAGAAGCTAAATTTTTGTTGCAAGAAATTTTAGATTCTTACAAGGTTGGAGTTAGAATTAACATAGTACAATTATTGCGAGTTAATCCGCCAGCTCAGGTAATCGATGCATTTCTTGATGTTCAAAATGCTAAGGCTGATAGAGAAAAAGAAATTAACCAATCACAAGCTTATAGTAACGATATAGTTCCAAGAGCTAGAGGGGAAGCGGCTAAATTAATTCAAGAATCTGAGGCGTATAAAAGTGAAGTTGTTTCTAATGCTGAAGGACAAGCTAATCGTTTTATATCGGTTTATAATCAATATTTAAAAGCTAAAGATGTTACTAAGAAGAGAATTTACTTAGAAACTATAGAAAAAATTTATCAAGATATAGATAAAATTATAATTGATAAAAATATTTCTAAATCAGGAGTGGTTCCATATTTGCCATTAAATGATTTAACTAAAAAAGCAGCGGTTAATAAGGATAAGGAATAATATGAAGCCAATAATTTTGAAATATTTAATATTTTCAGCGGTAGTTTTATTTACGATTGCCAATAGCACATTTATTGTTGATCAAAGGCAAAAAGCTTTGGTAGTACAATTTGGTGAGGTAATGAGATTAGTGGAGAAGCCCGGCCTTAAATTTAAAATTCCTTTTATGCAAGATGTTTTGTCTTTTGATAATCGTATTTTAGATTTAGGAATTAATGAACAAGAAGTTATTGCTGCTGATCAAAAAAGATTAATTATTGATGCTTTTGCAAAATATAAAATTGTTGATCCGCTTAAATTCTATACAACCGTTAATAACAGATTAAATGCGGAGAGTAAATTGAGTTCAATTTTAGAATCTTCTTTACGTCGAATTGTCGGTGAAATTTCTATGGTTAGCTTGCTTTCTGAAGATCGTAATTTGGTGATGTCAAAAATTAAAGAAGCTTTATCTAATGAGGCTGAAATATTCGGCATTGAAATTGTTGATGTAAGAATTGTAAGGGGCGATTTACCAAAAGAAAATTCCGAAGCCATTTTTACCAGAATGCAAACTGAAAGAGAAAAAGAAGCTAGAATAACCAGAGCCACTGGTTTTGAAGAAGCAGAAAAAATTAAAGCTGAAGCAGATAAGCAAAAAGTTATTATTTTGGCTGATGCCAGAAAAAAAGCTGAAACAACCAGAGGTGAGGGTGATTCCACCGCTTCTAAAATATTTGCAAATGCTTTTTCTAGAGATCCAGAGTTTTTTGCTTTTTATCGTTCAATGCAGGCTTATACTCAAGCAATGCAAGGCAATAAAACTACTATGGTAGTTTCCCCAGATAGCGAATTTTTTAAATATTTCGGTAATGCAGCATCTCGTTAATTTTTAATTGATAGAAATTTATGAAAATATCTAATTTTATTTCTAAGTTTCTCTTTCTATTTTTAGTTTTATTTTCTTTTAATTCCTTTGCCAAAGAATCTAATAAAGAATCTGTTAATACGAATTCAATTAGTAAAGTGGCATTAATGCCAGATTTTTCTGATTTAGTTGAGGAATTATTGCCAGCGGTTGTTAATATATCTACTACTCAAGAAGTAACTGGAAAAGTATCAATAGATCAATCATTGTTAAATGATTTACCTAAAGGATCGGTTTTTGATAATTTGAAGGAATTATTAGAAAATCAACCACCACAAAAAAGAAAATTATCATCACTTGGTTCTGGTTTTATAATATCTGAGGATGGATATGTTGTTACCAATAATCATGTTATTGAAGATGCTGATGAAATTATGGTGAGTTTAAATAATAGTAATAAATTTAAAGCCAAAATAATTGGTAGTGATAAAAAAACTGATTTGGCTTTATTAAAAATTGATGCGCATGATTTGAAATATGTAAAAATTGGTAATTCTGATAAAGCTAGAATTGGAGAATGGATTGTAACAATTGGTAATCCATTTGGTTTGGGTGGTTCAGTTTCTGTTGGTATTATTTCTGGAAGAGGTAGAGATATTGCTACTAATCAGGCTGATGGTTTTATTCAAACCGATGCGGCAATCAATAAAGGTAATTCTGGTGGTCCTTTATTTAATATGAAAGGTGAAGTTGTTGGTATTGCAACTGCAATATTTTCTCCATCGGGAGGAAATGTTGGAATTGGTTTTGCAACCCCAATTAATAATGCTTCTGCAGTAATTAAACAATTAAAAGAAAAGGGTGAGGTGGTTCGTGGATGGCTTGGAGTTGTCATTCAAGATGTAACTAAAGAAATTGCTGATTCTATAGGTATGGAAAAACCAAAAGGTGCTTTTGTTATGGAAGTTATAGAAAATTCTCCAGCTGATTTGGCCGGCGTTCTTGCAACTGATATTATAATTAAATTTGATAATAATGATATTGAACAAATGAAGGACTTGCCACGAATTGTTGCTGGAACTCCGATTGATAAAAAGGTAAAATTGGTAGTTTTAAGACAAGGTAAATCTAAAACTTTAACAGCTAAAATTAAAAAATTTAAAGCAGAGGTTGATCCTAAAAAAAATAATAAAAATTTACTTAAAAAACCAACTTCTTACTTGCTTGGAATGGGTTTATTGGAAATTGATAAAAAATCTAAAGAGGACAATAAGGTTGAGTTGGATTCAAAAAATGGATTAGTGATTGCTGATTTAAAATTAGATAGCGTAGCTAACGAGGCCGATCTTAAGGTTGGTGATATAATTTTATCTTCTAATCAAGAAAATGTTGAGTTAATTTCTGATTTAGAAAAAATTATAGAAACAGCTAAAAAATCCGGACATAAATCTCTGCTTTTATTAATAAAAAGAGACAATAATAAATTTGTTGTAACCTTACCTTTGCAATAAAAAAAGTTATTGATTATTTATCGTAGCTATTGTGGTAAGTATAAAAATCAGAAAAAAAGCATAATTAAAAAAATGGGATGATAAATTCTCCTATTACACTTTATCTTGTCTGGCTCCATCAAAATATCTTAAAATAAATCTATTAAGATAAGTTGGTTTGTAGATAAAAGCCGCAAATAGTTTTCTGCTAAAAACATGTTAAAAAAAGTGCATAAAATGCGGTAAGTTTTCAGTAGTAAAAAATGGCCATAGAAGAGGATAAAAATAAATTTAGATGTAACTTTTAGATTAAGTACATATTAAAACTCCTAGTATAAATATTTCTAAATATCAATTTTTTAAGATTATTAGTGATTATCGGACAAAACTTATTAATTATGAATAACAATCTAAAAAAATATTTTTTTATGAGTAGTTTTTTATTATTCGCTTCTTCTTGTACAACATCTATCAAAAATCAAAATGACTACCAACGTTTTACCACCAAGCAATTAGAAATAGCTAATAATTTAGTTAAAAAAAATTCTAAAGTTTCATTTCTTAAAAAAGCTTTAACCCATCACAATTCTTACTACAAAGCAGTTCATGATGATTTAGAAAATCTTCTAAATAATGTTTCATTAAATTTAAAAAATAAAAATTTAAAAGAAGCCAAAAAATCAGCAATTAAGCACTTAAATAATGACGCCGATTTAATGGATGAAATAAAAAAATATGCAATTTCTCTAAATAATATTAATGATGATGAAATGATTACCAGATTTGGTTATAATCGTACTTCGTTAATTTTAAGAAAAGCAGCTGAATTATTGGAAAATGATGATTATTTCAATGCAATAATTGCTGGAAAATTTCCAAATAATTTTAAATTCTTTTGGGAATCTTTAACTTTTTTAAGTGGTGTAGAAAATTTTGATGATAAAGGAACAATTGCCATTTCTGCTTTGGCAGCTTCTATCATTTACTTGCTTGATGAAAATGAATTAAAGAAAAATTTATATAATCACTCTTCTGTAATTTATAATGAATCTGCAACTGAACTTCTGGCTCAAAATCCAGAATTACTAGCAAAATTACAAAAAAATTATTATTTATTTTCCAAAGATAAAAACATCATTTCTAAAATTTATGAAGGATATGAATTTGGCGGAGATAAAGATTTAGAAAAAATTAATAATCCAAAATTCGTTCCTTTTGATTGCGCTACCGGAATTGATTATTTGCTTGGTATTAAACAAGATCAATTTTATACCTATCATCTGGCTTCTTATCACAATGAATTTTTTAAACAGAATGCAGTTTATTGGAAATCTAATGATTGGAAAACCAAAGAACAAATTGCTAAAAAATTAAAACCAATTAAACCAAAATCATTAAGTCATTTAAAACCGGGAAACATAATTGCCTGGCGCGATCTAAATGATAAAACATCATTAATTGATCCTAAGGGATATGTAGGAAATTCAGGTCATATTGGCATTGTAATTGGTTTTGATGGTGATGATTTATATTACATTTCTTGGGCCAGAGATTTAGAAACTAAAAATAAAAGCGGAATTGGAATTGATGCCCTAAGCGTTTCTAAGGCAGAAATTTCAAGCCTGAATAATAAATTGGCTATATTTAACTTTGAAGCAAAGTAGCGCAAAATTTAATGAGATAAAAAAATCTACTTCCAAATTGATTTAACTCTTTCTTGAATTCCACAAAATAAATCATATGCACTACAAGAGCTATATTTGATTATGTCTTCAATTGGTAGATCTTCGCCCCATAAAGTAATTTCATCACCAATTACAGCTTCAGGAGAGTTGGTTAAATCGATAGTAATCATATCCATGGAAACTCGTCCGGCTAAATTACATTTTTTACCGTTAACTAGAACTGAAGCACCGTCAAGAATAGTTCTGGAATAACCATCACCATAACCAATTGCAGCGACACCAATTTTTATATTATTTTTACAAATATATCTGGTGCCATAACCAACTGTATCTCCGGCTTTTAAATCATGAATAGCAATTAAACTGGTTTTGATTGTTGAAACTGGTTTTAAATTCAGCGAAATAGCAGAAGTATTATTTAGTGGTGAAGCGCCGTAAAGCGCTAATCCCGGACGAATTACATCATAAGAACTATTTTTAAACCCAAAAATTCCAGCAGAATTATTTAAACTTTTAATTACTGGCAAATCTTTAGTAAAATTTTCAAAATCATTAATCTGTTTTTCATTTAGAGGATGAGCAGGTTCATCCGCATAGGCAAAATGCGACATTACTCCGATTGGTTTTTCTACATCTAAATGATTTTCTAAAATTTGATAAGCAATTTTTCCATCTTCATTATTAAATCCAAGCCGATTCATTCCGGTATTAATCTTAATCCAAGCCGTAATTGATTTGGGTAATTTAGAATTTTTTAACCAGAAAATTTGATTTTGATTATGAAAAACCACATGAAAATTTTGTAGCGAAGCAACCATTAAATCTTCAGCGGTAAATACACCTTCAGCAAGAGTTATTGGTGTTTTTATTCCGGCATTTCTTAATTTTAGCGCTTCGTCAATTCTAGCTACCCCTAAACTATAAACTTTATCTTCTAAAATTTTTGCAACTTCCACAATTCCATGCCCATAAGCATTAGCTTTAATCATGGCAGTAATTTTGCTTTTTGGAACCTGGTTTTGGATAATCTCAAGATTATGGAATAAATTGGCTTTAGATAAATTAGCAATTGGTGTTTTAAACATTGGCAATTTGGCAATCAATTTTAATCTGATTTTGAAGTTCTTCAATTGAATTAAATCTGCGTTCTTCACGGATAAAGTCAAGTAATTCTACGGTAATTTTTTTACCATAAAGATCTTGATTAAATTCAAAAATATGAACTTCAAATAAAGGTTTATTATTTTTAAAAGTTGGTCTAATTCCAAAATTTACAATTGCCTTATATTTGCTGTTTACCAAAGCTTTATAAACCCCATATTTTGGCTTAATTAAATTGGCCTTAGGAATTAAATTGGCAGTGGGAAAACCTAAATTTCTGGCAATTTTTTGCCCAGAAACAACTACGCCACTAATTTTATATGGTCTTCCCAACATTGAATTTGCTAGTTTTATTTCACCTGATTTAATTAATTCTCTAATTTTACTAGAAGAATAAATTTGATTAGACACATCATTTTTGGCTTCAATTTTAGTAATGCCGAAACCATATTTTTTAGATAATATTTCTAATAATTCGATATTGCCTTCACGGTTTTTTCCAAAAGCAAAATCATATCCAATTGCTAAATGCTTGATTTTTAGCTGATCAACTAAAATAGTTTTAACAAAATCTTTTGCTTTTAAATCAGCTAATTTTTGATTAAAACCAACCAAAAAAATAGCATCTACCAAATTTTCTTTTTTTAAAAACCGCAACTTTCCTTCTAAAGATTGCAGCCTTATATCTATTGCTTTTTGTGGTTTTATAATTTTAATTGGATGAGGTTCAAAAGTTAATAAAGCAGATTTAGCGTTAGAACTTTTGGCAATTTCCTTAATATCATTTAATATTGTTTGATGTCCAAGATGAATTCCATCAAAATTGCCCAAGGTTAAAACCGTTCCACTTAGTTCTTTATTGATGTTTTGGAAATTTCTAATAATTTGCATTAATCCATTTTTTAAAATTCATCAAATATTTTGAATGAAAAACTCTATTAAAATAATAATTTTAGCAATTTTATTTAATTGCAGCAATGCTTTTGCTACCGATTTTAAACACGGCATTTCTACCTTTGGTGATTTAAAATATCCAGCAAATTTCACTCATCTAGATTATGTAAATCCGAGCGCCCCTAAAGATGGAGAATTTAAATATGGAGTTGAAGGAACTTTTAATAATCTCAATCCCTTTATCTTAAAAGGCATTGCGGCTTCTGGAATTGAAATGATTTTTGATAGTTTAATGGAAGGAACAAGCGATGAAATATCTTCTAAATATGGCTTGGTTGCCGAATCGGTAAAATTAGCTGACGATAAATCACAGATCAGTTTTCGCTTAAGAAAAAATGCAATATTTCATGACGGATCAAAAATTACCGCTGATGATGTTATTTTTACTTTTAATATTTTATTAGAAAAAGGTCACCCATCTTATAAAATGATCTATCGCGACGTTAAAGAAGTTAAAAAAATCAATGATTATGAAGTGACTTTTATTTTTAAAAATAATAAAAATCGTGATCTTCCTCTAGCAATTGCTGGTTTACCGGTTCTGTCAAAAAAATATTATGAAAATGTTGAATTTGATAAAACCACTTTAATTTCATCTCTTGGCAGCGGGCCTTATAAAGTAAAATCGGCTGAATCAGGAAGATCAATTACTTATGAAAGAGTAAAAGATTATTGGGCCAAAGATTTACCAATCAATAAAGGCAGAAATAATTTTGATGTAATAATTTACGATTACTATCGTGACAATAATGTTTTGGTAGAAGCGTTTAAAGCTGGAGCTTACGATCTTCGTCAGGAAAATATTGCCAGAAATTGGGTTAATTCCTACAATATCGACAAAGTGAGTAATGGAGAAATTCTAAAAAAAGAAATTAGTCACGGCTTGCCAACCGGTATGCAGGCTTTTGTTTTTAATTTAAGAAAAGAGAAATTTCAAAATCTTAAATTAAGAGAAGCCATAACATATGCCTTTGATTTTGAATGGGCTAAATCCAAAATATTTTATAATTCCTATAAAAGAACTTCGAGCTATTTTTCTAATTCAGAATTTGCCAGTTCTGGCTTACCTTCTAAAGCCGAATTAGAAATTTTAAAATCATTTAAAAATGAAATTCCCAAAGAAATTTTTACTACTGAATTTACTTTACCAAAAACTGATGGCAGCGGTTACGAGCGTGATAATTTACTTAAAGCCAAAAAAATTCTAGAAGAGCAGGGTTATGTTATAAAAAATAAAAAATTAATTGATCCTAAAACCGGAAAACAATTGGAAATTGAATTTTTAATCAACACCAAATCTTTTCAAATGGTAATTGCACCTATGATTAAAAATTTAACTAAACTGGGAATCAAAGCCAAAACCAGATTGGTTGATGACAATCAATATCAAGTTCGTATCAATAATTTTGATTATGATATTATCGTATCAGTGTTCGGGCAGGGATTAATTCCTGGAAATGAACAATATAGCTATTGGCATTCATCCACTAAAAACACTATAGGAGGAAATAATTTGGCCGGAGTAGATAATAAGGTGGTTGATTATTTAATTGAAAAAATTATCAATGCCAAAACCAAAGCAGAAATTTTAACTGCCACCAAATCATTAGACAGGGTATTACTCTGGAATTTTTATACTATCCCCCAGTGGCATAATAACACTTACCGAATTCTCTATAAGAACAAATTTGGAATTCCCGCAACAACTCCAAAATATGCAATTGGTATTGATAGTTGGTGGATAGGTTATAATCAGTAATTCTTAAAGGTGAATTCAATTTTTTAACGCAGCAAAATCAACAATCCTGGTATTATAATTTAGTCGATTATTTCTGGTATAAAAAAATTATTTTATTATTTTTTGCTGAAATTGTAACCTTATTACCATCTAATATTTTTCCTCTTAGAATTTCTTCAGCTAGATTATTTTCAATTTCTTTTTGAATAACTCTTTTTAATGGACGAGCTCCATAAATAGAATCATAACCTTTCTCAGCTAAATAAGTTTTTGCTTGGTCATCTAAAATAATTGTAATATTACGATTTTGTAATCTTTGTTTTAAGCGTTCAATTTGAACATCAACAATTAAGCTCATATTTTTACGGCTTAATTTGTTGAATAAAATTATTTCATCTAGACGGTTGATAAATTCTGGACGGAAATGTTCACGAACCGATTCCATAACTTCATTTAATACTGAATTAGCTGATTCATCTTCTTTTAAATTTGCTAAAATATGTGAACCTAAATTAGAAGTTAGAATGATGATTGTATTGGTAAAATTAACGGTGCGACCTTGACTATCAGTTAGTCTTCCGTCATCTAACACTTGTAGTAGAATATTAAATACATCGCTATGAGCTTTTTCGACTTCATCAAATAAAATTACCTGATAAGGACGACGACGCACTGCTTCAGTTAAAACACCGCCTTGATCATAGCCGACATATCCTGGAGGTGCTCCAATTAAACGAGAAACTGAGTGTTTTTCCATATATTCACTCATATCAATTCTTAGAATTGCTGATTCATCATCAAAAATAAATTCAGCTAAAGCTTTACATAATTCAGTTTTTCCGACTCCGGTTGGACCTAAAAATAAAAATGATCCAATTGGTTTTCCAGGATCTCCAAGTCCGGCTCTAGAGCGTCTAACGGCACTACTAACGGCGATTAAAGCATTATCTTGACCAATAACTCTTTTGCGTAAAAAATCCTCCATTTTTAAAAGTTTTTCTTTTTCGCCTGACATAATTTTATCAGCAGGAATTCCGGTGATTTTGGCAATAATGGTAGCAATGTCTGCTTCTGAAACTGCTTCTCTTACGGTTTTTTCTTGGCTGGATTTTTCTAAATTTTCTAATTCTTTTTGTAAATTAGGAATTTTTCCGTAAGTAATTTCGCCAGCTTTAGCAAGATTTCCTTCGCGAGAGGCTACTTCTAATTCATATTTAGCCTGATCAATTTTTTCTTTTAATTCATTGATTTTGTTAAGTTTCATTTTTTCCGCTTGCCATAAGGAAGTTAATTCGGCTGATTTTTTTTCAAGATCTTTTAATTCTTCATTTAAATGTTTTAGGCGGTCTTTAGAAGCGTTATCATCTTCTTTTTTTAAAGCTTCAACTTCAATTTTTAGTTGAATAATTTTGCGATCAAGCTCATCTAGATTGGCCGGTTTGCTATCAACCTCAATTCTTAAACTGCTTGCTGCCTCATCAATTAAATCTATTGCTTTATCTGGCAAAAAGCGATCAGTTATATAGCGGTCGCTTAAGGTTGCGGCAGCAACTAAAGCACTATCTTTAATTCTAATTCCATGATGAACTTCATATTTTTCTTTAATACCACGAAGTATGGAAATAGTGTCTTCAACCGATGGTTCTTCAGCGTAAACTGACTGAAAACGTCTGGCCAGTGCTGCATCTTTTTCAATATATTTACGATATTCATCGAGAGTTGTGGCGCCAACACAATGAAGAGTGCCTCTAGCCAAAGCTGGCTTTAACAAGTTAGAAGCATCCATGGCTCCATCGGTTTTCCCGGCACCGATTAATAAATGTAATTCATCGATGAAGAGAATTATATTATCGTTATTTTCTACTTCTTTTAAAACTGATTTTAATCTTTCTTCAAATTCACCGCGATATTTTGCACCAGCAATTAATGCGCCCATATCTAATGCCATTAATCTTTTGTTTTTTAAACTTTCCGGAACATCGCCATTAATAATTCTTTGTGCTAATGCTTCAACAATAGCAGTTTTGCCAACTCCTGGTTCACCAATTAAAACCGGATTATTTTTTGTTCTGCGTGATAAAACTTGAATAGTTCGGCGAATTTCTTCATCTCTACCAATTACTGGATCAATTTTACCTTTTTTAGCTAGCGCAGTTAAATCGGTGGCATATTTTTCTAGAGATTGATATGAAGCTTCAGATGAAGCGCTATCAGCACTTTTTCCAGCGCGCATATCATCAATTGCTTTACGTAGTGAATTAATACCTAAACCACCCATTTTTAAAGTTTTGGCAGCTTCATTTTTATCATCTTCTAAAATTGCCTGTAAAATTCTTTCAACTGCTATAAATTTATCTTTGGCTTTATCGGCTAATTTTTCTGCAAGAAGAAAAACTTTAGCCAATTCTCCTGACATTGATATATTGCTTGAGCCAGAGCCTTCAACTTGTGGTATTTTATTTAGTGATTTTTCATTTTCGGCTCTTATTAATTCGGGATTACCATTTGCTGCCAAAATTAATTTTTCTGTTAGATGATCATTATCATTTAAAAATGCTTGTAGAATATGTTCTGGTAAAAATTTTTGATGGGAATTACCAAGCGCAATGGTTTGGGCCGATTGTAACAAATTAGTTAGTTTTTCGGTATATCTTTCAATATTCATAATTTCCTTAAATGTTTTTTGGATAGTCTATTGTGGTATTACTCCAGATAATAACCAAAAAGGAGTTTTGCAATGGACAACTTAAAGAATAAAAAAAGATGGATCATCATATGACGACCCATCTTTAGATAAATTTATTTTACTTTATGAGTAATTAAGCTCTTTTTTCCTGAGGTTTTTTATCTTGCTCTCTTCTTTGTTGATTATAATGAGTTCTTCTAGGAGGCTTTCTGGTAATTAATTTTCTTTCAACGAAGGTAACCAAGATAGCTAAAATAATTAGCCCTGCATTGACAGAAAATAATTTAATCGCTAAAGATTTTTCTTCGATTTTAATTAGATGAATTACCAAAAAAAGTAGAGCGAAATTATAGATAATGCCAAAGAACTGACCAAAGCGATAGCTTAAATTATGAAATTTAAGATATCTGTCTTGCCAAGAATGACGATGTTCTTGTTCTTTTTTAGCCATTTCCATCAGTTTGTTTACTGATCCAGGAGAAATTGTTTCGTAACTTTCTAATACTTTGGAAGAAGGAAGCATATTATACGGATTACGGCCCGATCTTCTCTGATCTTTTCCACGATTATCTCTATTATTATCGCGATTATTATAGTTATTGATAGGTCTTCTATTATCTCTCATTTTTTTTGTTTAATGTTAAATTTAAATCTTCACCAATACAGATAAAATCTTTATCCAAAGCTTCATTTTCTTTTGCAAAAGGATATGAATTAATGTTGGGGCGAATAAATGGAATGACCGAAACGAAACCAGCTAAGAATTTTCTTAAATATTTTAAATAGATTCTGGTTGATCTGATAATCATAAGTTTGTTTGGTCATTTTGCTATGCATGATTTTATGTTTGTGACATAAGTATAATAAAATCAAGGATCTGGTAATATAGATAGAAAAACTAAATTGTAAATTTCTATTTTTGTATTATAACTTCCATGTTTTAAATCTTTTCAATATTTTGTAATTACTTCCGTGCAAGAAAAAATCTATCAAGTTGTCGTTATTGGAGGAGGTCATGCTGGCTGTGAGGCTGCTTGTGCTGCGGCAAGGATTGGTGTAAATACATTGCTTATAACTTTAAAAGAAGACAATTTGGGTGAGATGTCGTGCAATCCAGCAATTGGTGGGATAGCTAAGGGTACGATTGTTAAGGAAATTGATGCACTAGATGGAATCATGGGTAGGGCTATTGATATGGCAGGTATTCATTTTCGTATTTTAAATGCCAGCAAAGGAGAAGCGGTTCATTCTCCAAGGGCTCAGGCTGATCGTAAATTATATCGTGGAGCAGTTAAATCAATTATTGAATCTCAGGAAAATCTC
>CAMDAI010000020.1 GCA_945888585.1 Rickettsia typhi
TGGCGGATTAACTCGCAATAATTGTACTATGTTAATTCTAACTCCAACTTTGTAAGAATCTAAAATTTCCTGCAACAAAGATTTAGCTTCTTGCTCAATTACACCCTTACCATCCGAAAGAGCATCAGCAATCGGTCTCTTAGCAATAACTTCTCTCATTGCACTCTCGGCAGCTTTTCTAATTGCCGTATTTGGATCGGCAACATTAAGAGTAAAATCTTTAATATCACTAATCTGCCATTGCACTTGAAAATCTATATCCACAATATTTTCATCACCGGTAAGCATTAAGCTATAAGATTGATTTCTCTGCTGAGAAGACTTTAAATTACTGATTGCAACACCAGAACCAAATTGTTCAGTATTAACTGTTGTGACACTTTTTTTTACAATCTTTCCAATTGGAAAAGGAATATGATAATTAAGACCCGGAGTTGCAATGGAACGAACTTTACCAAAGTATAATACTACCGCATTTTCATCAGGATTAACTTTGTAAAGACCAGAAATTAACCAAAGACCTATAATTATCAATGCAACAATTCCAACCAATGATTTAGGGGTTTTTTCTTGTTTATTAAAAATATTATTGGGAGATTTATTACCAGAATTTTTATCAAAAAGTTTTTTAAAAAAAGCATCAATTTTTTTAAAAAAATCATCTTCAGATAGAAAATCTTTCTGTCCATTATTGGGCTTCTTATTTTTAGAATCATTTTTATCATTATAAGGACCCCAAGGACCATCCTGAGAATTGATGAGATTCTTAATAGTGTTAAATGTACTATTCATTATATATTTTGATTTTGATGATTTATGGCTATAAAGTGAACTAAAAACAATAACTAATTTAGCCATGAAAAATATAGTTAGAAAACTTATTTTTACAAGACCAAAAATGGAAAAAGAAATAAGCAAAATCTTAGAAAAGATTGACATTAATGATTTATGTTCATCAAGTCAAAATATCAGCTTGATTAATTCTGGAGCTGTATTAAAAATCAATATTAAAGATAATCAAGCTCAGCTTTTAATAGATGCTGGCATATTAGGAATTGACAAAAAAAATCTCGAAGCTTTAGAAAAAAAAATTATAGACCAAATCAAAAATTCCAAAATAGAATTAATTTCAACTAATATTTTATTTACCTCCGATACTCCTCTCAAAAATAATTACAATAGTTTAAAACATCAAAAAGAAACAAAACCAAACATTCCAAACGCTCTTCCAAATATAAAAAGAATCATTGCTATTGCTTCTGGTAAGGGCGGAGTTGGTAAATCAACTCTGGCAGTAAATATTGCAATTTCTTTAAAGAAAATTGGGTTCAAAGTTGGATTAGTTGATGCCGACATCTATGGCCCATCAATCACTCATATGATGAATTTATCCGGTAAACCTGAGTTAGAAGGAAATTTAATGATACCAATCAATAGTTATGGAATTGATTGTATGTCAATTGCCTCATTAACTGAAAGCGCTCAAGCTTTAGCATGGCGCGGACCGATGGTCACCAAAGCTCTGAATCAATTAATCAATGGAGTAAAATGGAATGATATTGATTATTTAATAATAGATTTGCCTCCAGGAACCGGAGACGTTCATTTAAGCATAGCAACTCTTTTACCAATTACCGGAGCGGTTATAATTTCAACTCCAGGCGATGTAGCAATTCTCGATGCCACAAAAGCAATTAATATGTTTTCAAAAATTAAAGTTCCTGTACTAGGCGTAGTTCAGAATATGGCTTATATGATTAATGAAAATGGTGAAAAATCTTATATTTTTGGTGAAAATGGCGCCAAAAAAATGGCTGAAGAAAATAAAGTAAATTTTCTTGGCGATATTGAATTAGACATAAAAATTAGAAAATCCGGCGATGAAAAAATTCCAATAACCTTTCTAGATCCTAGCTCCAAAACCAGTTTTAACTTTGGTAGAATTGCTGAAAATATAATTGACCAAATTGATCAATTATCAAAATTATAAATTGTTACTATATCATCTTCTAATTCTTTAACTGCAATTTTAGAGAATTTTTTTGTCATAGAAATTTGGTCTAATTTTAAATCGCCAATTGCTGCAATACCATCATTGCCTACAATACCAGCACTTCTTATCCAAATTAATTTATCTATTAAATTTTCTTGCAAAAATCTAGTTGCAATCGAATTGCCGCCCTCAACTAACAAATTATTAATCTCAAGATCAGCAAGTTTTTTTACCAAATCAGTGAAATCAACCCCTCCTTTAATTTTATCTTCCATACATAAAATAATTCCAATACCTAAATCCAAGAATCTTTGATGATTATAATTAGTAGTGGCAATATAAGTTGGGATTAATTTTGCTGATTTTATGATTTTGCTATTTATATCAATATCAAGACTATCACTAACAATAATACGCTTTGGAGAATAATGTTCTAAACCAGTAATTCTGCAGTCAAGCATAGGATCATCTTTTTTAACCGTATTGGCTCCAATTAAAATTGCATCATTTCTGGCACGAAGTAAGTGAGCATATTCTCTGGATTTAATACCAGTAATCCATTTACTATCAAAATTATAAGTGGCAATTTTTCCATCTAAACTAGTTGCTAATTTAACACTTATATGAGGTTTTCCAATGGTTTTAATCATGAAAAAACCTCTATTAATTTCTTTAGCTTCTTTTTCTAAAATACCAATTATGACTTCAATTCCAGCCTTTTTTAATTTTTTAATTCCTAATCCATTAACTCTTTGATCAGGATCAATGACAGCAATCACTACCTTAACGATTCCAGAATCAATTATTAAATCAACGCATGGTGAAGTTTTGCCAAAATGCGAACATGGTTCTAAAGTTACATACAAAGTAGATCCAATAGAATTTTTTCCGGCTTTTTTTATAGCAACCGTTTCAGCATGAGGCCTTCCATTATAAGCAGTTACACCAGTTGCTATTATTTCTTCATTTTTAACCAAAACACAACCAACTGAAGGATTAGATCCAGTCAAACCAATATTTCTTTTAGAAATATTAATGGCCAAATTCATAAATTTATAATCATTGCTATTCATCAATTGATAATAATCCATTACAATCAAGTCCAAATTATTAAAGAAAACTATGATCTAACCAAGTCAGATTAGTACTATTCTACATATTTATTGTTTACTTTTGCAAGAAGATGGATTATTACTTAACTAAATTTATCTACATAAATTTTATCAAATAAATGTTCAGTTTTTTTAAAAATAATCCAATCAATTCTACATTAATAGCTCTGCTTTTGTGCATTACTACATCGTGTAGCTCTACATCATCTACACCCTACTCCGATTCAACATCTTATGATTCAGCTAGAAATCCTTATATGAATCAGAATACAAACCAAAATCCATATGGACAACGTGAAAATCCTCCAATACGACAATCTTCTCCAAATCCCTATATAGGTATCTATGGCATGCCAAATCAATATAGTGGCGGTTATCAACAACAACCTAATTATGGAGGAAACTACTATCAACAACCAGCTCCAGCTTCCAGATATTATAGCAATCCATACGAAATGCCAAGTCCACAAAATCCTTACTATGACCAAGATCAATATTATAAACCACCAACTCAATATAACGTTGATGAAAACGCTGCATCTCCAACATTCTTTAGATAAAAGAAATTATAATTTTAATTTATTATAATTTCCCCTCTTGATGTTTTTTACCAAGAACATCAAGCATATCCTTTACCATTAAATCTAAATCATAACTTGGTTTCCATCCCCATTCATTTCTCGAAGAGCTGTCATCAATTGACTCCGGCCAAGAATCGGCAATTTTTTGTCTAAAATCTGGGTTATATTCTACTACAAAATCAGGAATATATTTTTTAATCGCAGCAACTAACTGGCCAGCAGAAAAACTAATTCCAGCAAAATTAAAATTAGAATGATGTTTAAGAGAAGAAAGTGGCGCTTCAGCTAAAGCAATAGTTCCACGAATTGCATCTGGCATATACATCATTGGCAACACTGTATTTTCTCTTAAAAAACAAGTATATTTTTTATGCTTGATTGCTTCATAAAAAATCTCTACCGCATAATCGGTAGTTCCTCCGCCCGGAAGAGTTTTATTACTAATTAAACCTGGATATCTAAGACCTCTAACATCTAAATTAAATTTCTGCACATAATAATCACAAAGGAGTTCACCCGCAACTTTAGTTACTCCATACATGGTTTTAGGAAGTAAAATAGTTTCTTGTGGAGTATTTTCTCTTGGGGTTTCCGGGCCAAAAGCGGCAATTGAACTTGGGCAAATAATTTGTTTAATTTTTAATTCACGCCCAACTTCTAAAATATTATAAAGACCATTAATATTAACATCCCAGCATAAATTAGGATTTTTCTCGCCAGCCGCAGAAAGAATCGCCGCCAAATGATAAATCACCTCAATATTATGTTTTTTAACAACTGCTTCAATTCCGTTTTTATCTAAAACATTCAAAACTTCAAAAGTATTATATTCTTCAGAAGCAGGCTTTCTCATATCTGAAGCCACTACATTATCATGGCCATATTTAGCTCTAAGAGCAATTACTAATTCCGAACCAATTTGCCCAATAGCACCCGTTACCAATATTTTCGTCATATAATTAAATTTAAATTATTAAGTTAGTTATTTAAAATTTTGTAAATTTTCTAATACTTTAAAAGCTTTGCCACTATTAATTGCCTCTTCAGCCATTTTAATCGCCTCTAATTCGAAAGACAAAGATTTTCCCGAAGTAGTTAAAGCAAGTGCGGCATTCAAAACAACTATATCATAATAGGCAGATTTATCTCCCTTAAGTAATTCCACTAATTTTATAGCGTTAAATTCGGGAGTTTTGCCCTCTATAAAAGATTTATCAACTTTTTTAAACCCATATTTTTCAGGATCAATAATTGTTTCTAATGTTTTTGCCGCCGTCCCCAAAGGAGATTTGGTAAAAATTGTAGAATTGCTACTGATAGAAATTTCATCCATTCCATCATCTGCATGAATTGCGCTACAATTGATAGAACCAAAAATACTAGATGCTGCAATTAGACTATTGACTATTTTTCTATTGGAGCAGCCAATTAATTGAAATTTTACTTGAGCAGGATTTAAAACTGGCCCTAAATAATTAAAAATAGTTTTTACACCCAGTTCTCTTCTAGCTTGAGCTACATATTTAAAGGCTGGATGATAAAGAGGAGCAAAAAGAAAAACTAAATTATTTTTTTCTAAACATTCTTCGGCTTTTTCTTTACTTAAATTTATATCAATTTTAAGCGCAGAAAAAATATCAGCAGAACCAGAGAGTGATGAAACAGCTTTATTGCCATGTTTAGCAACTGGCACACCACAAGCCGCAACTACAAAAGCAACTGCGGTAGAAATATTCAAAGTATTTAAACCATCACCACCAGTTCCACAAACATCCATAGTGCCTTTAGGAGCTTTTATTTTTATCATCTTATCTTTAAACGCTGAAATTGCACCATACAGATAATTAAGATAATTAAGAGAATATTCATTCTGATCAGGATTTTCTATTTTATTAATTTGAATCAAGAAATTCTTAATATCTTCATTATTAACTAATCCATCAGCAATCATTGCAAAAGCTTTTTTCGCTTCTTCGCGAGAAATTTGACGATTCAGCTCTAAAAATTTCTTAAATTCGTTAGACATTGATGTTAATTAAAATTTTTTTAAAATTGCACCATATTTATAACTAGTAACTTAATTATTTCCAACAATTTATACATCCAGCTTTAACAACTATGTCTTTACTTACCATTTCCAATATCTTTATGACCTTTGCTTGGTATGGGCTAGTTTTTTCAATTTTTTATTTGAGAGAAAAAATTAAGTGGAATCATTTAGCTGGATTTGCTTTAATTATTGCCGCTACTTTTTTAATTTTTAAGGAATAACAATATATGTTTTTTTGGAGCAAAAAACCCAGAGAAGATAATGTCAGAGCCAGAATTGGTAATATTAATATTGACGATGTATATATTCATTTAGCCAACATCATTAAAATTTTTATCGAAGATTACGGCTTCAAAAAATCTTGTGATTTAGAAATGCCAGTTGATAAAAATGGCAATCCAATTCCACTTTACACCTACCCTGCTATTGAATATTTAAACAATTTTAATTTTGAAAATAAAAAAATCTTTGAATTTGGCTCAGGAAATTCTAGCCTATTTTGGCTGACAAAAAATGCCGATGTTACTTCAGTTGAAAATAACCAAGAATGGGTTGATAAGCTAGAAAACAAGTTAAGAAACTACTCAAATCATCATTACATCATCAGCAAAAATAAAGAAGATTATATAAATTCAATTCTAAATTTTGATGACCAATATTTTGATATAATAATTATTGATGGCGGAGAAAACCGCTATTTATGTGCAGAAAACTCAATTAAAAAAATTAAATCAAATGGTCTGATCATCCTTGATAATTCCGATTGGTATCCTAATACTGCCGCTTTTTTAAAAGAAAAATTAAATTTTATTCAAATTGATTTTTATGGATTTCGTCCTTCTAAACACAATACTTCGGTAACTTCAATCTTCTTTAGTCGTGATTTTAATTTTAAGATATCAGGCTTAAAACAACCAAATTATGCTCTTGGCGGCTTTGAACATCATTCATCTTGGGATTCTAAAAACTCATAAATCAAAACTCTATAAAATTTACATTGCAAAAGAACCAGATATTACATAGCGTGAAGTTAGTTTTAAAATATTCAATTAATAAATAAAATGAACAATCAAAAATCAGCATCGAATCCATCTATTAATCAGGAGACTCAATCTACTGAGAAATCCATTGATTCAGCATCCAAAGAAGCTATTAACTCATTACCAAAAGAAACTCTAGCTTCTATAGCGAAGGGATTTTTTGACAATAAAGAAAATGAAAATTCAACCTCACCAAAAGAAATTCTCAATAAAGAGTCATCCAATAATAAAATTGAAGACATCCTTAAAAAGCCAGAAACTCAGGCCGTTATTAACTCTTTAAAAGAACTCAAAACCAATATTGTTAATAAGGAATCAGTAAATACTTTAGAAAATCATGATAACAAGATTGATTTAAATCTCGAAAAAGAATCTTCCAGTGAAGCTATAGAGGAAAAATTAGATAATAAAAACGAAAATTCCGAAGCCAAAGACCCAAGATTCATTCCAAACTTAAAAGATCAAAATAATGAGAAAAACAGATAATTTTATTAATCACTCTTCTTTTTATTAGCTGCCTCATCTAATCTGGCGATATTGGCAATTATTCCTATTCCAGTAATTAAACTAATCGAAAAAATAATTATAATTGTTCCGATTATAATATAGAGATCATTAGATTTATAATTATTTCTGGCAAGTATAACAAAAAGTATAATTAAACTGATGAAAGCAACAGAAAGACAAGACATCTTTTTCAAATAATCACTATAAAAAAATAAACCAAAAAGCCCCAGACTAAATGTTAAAATAAGCAAAAAAATTATAATATTTTGCAAAAAAATCATTGATGTATAATAATTTAAAATTAATTTTGTAGGTAATTATTGTATATCCTTTCTATATCTTAGAACTTTAGAAATCAAATTATTGAAAACATAAAATAAAATAAATTATGACTATAAAAGTAGCAATAAACGGACTTGGCAGAATTGGAAGATGTTTAGTTAGAGCGATTTATGAATGTGATTTTAAAGACATTGAATTAGTTGCAGTCAATGGATCGGCACCAATTGAAACCAATATTCATCTACTAAAATATGATTCAATTCATGGAAGATTTAGCAAAGAAGTGAAAGCTTCCGATACTAATGAATTAATTATAGATGGCAAAAAAGTTAAATTACTTTCCGAAAGAGATCCATCTAAATTACCATGGAAAGATTTAAATATAGATATTGTTTTAGAATGTACTGGTGCTTTCACAGCACTAGAAGATGCCAGTAAACATATTGATGCCGGGGCTAAAAGAGTAATAATTTCTGCTCCTGCAAAAAGCGATAATGTTAAAACTATTGTTTATGGCGTAAATGAATCAACACTAACCAAAGATGATAAAGTAATCTCCATTGGATCCTGCACCACTAATTGCTTAGCACCAATTGCCAAGATATTAGATGATACAATTGGAATTGAAAAAGGATTCATGACTACAATCCACTCTTATACTAATGATCAAAATATTGTTGATGGTACTCATAAGGATTTAAGAAGAGCAAGAGCTGCAGCTATGTCAATGATTCCAACTTCAACTGGCGCCGCTAAAGCGATTGGTATAGTTCTTCCAACTTTAAAAGGAAAATTAGACGGTGGCGCTATCAGAGTTCCAACTCCAAATGTTTCGATGGTTGATTTAAGTTTTGTTGCTAAAAAAAATACCAATAAAGAAGAAGTTAACAAACTTATAATTGAAGCGGCAACATCTGGCAGAATGAAAAAAGTTCTAGAAATTATTACCGAACCTTTGGTTTCAATTGATTTTAATCACAATCAATATAGCTCTTGTTTTGACACTACCCAAACCAAAGTAATTGGCGGTAATATGGTTAAAGTTTGCTCTTGGTATGATAATGAATGGGGTTTTTCAGTCAGAATGTTAGACGTCGCTAGCTTAATGAAATAATTTTTCTAAATTATAACTTTTATCAAAGGCATTTCCATAAATTGGCTGCATTGGGTTAAGATTATTATCAATTCCATATTTAACCGCTTTTAATAAAAGATTAATTAACGATGCTACATTAGAATCAGCCGAAGCCAACCTATATTCAATCCTTCGATCTTCTGGTTTTATTGACTTTGGAACTCTAATTAAACAAGTTCTGTTATCATATCCCCAACTTACATTTACTGGAGCCGTATACTTTTTTTTCTTAAATAAATTTAAATTTAAATCTAAATTATAACGCAAAAAATCTTCTTTTTTAGAAGCGGCAATAGGTAAAATTTTAGAAGTAAATTCAAGCATTCCAGCAATAGAGTTTAAAAGAAAATTAGATTCACCATAATTATTTTTAGCAAATAAATTTTGATTGTTTTTATCCCATAAACTTAAATTTACTTGCAATGCACTTCCACAATCATCTTTAAATGGTTGAGCAGAAAAATTAGCCTCAATCCCTAATTTAGCAGCAATCTCATTTATTATTTTTTTAATTAGAATTAGATCTTGAATAATAGATTTGATATCAGATGACGGTAAAGTTTTTACTTCAATCTGACCATCGCCTTGCTCTTTTTCTATTTTAAAATTTAATTGATTAGCAAATTCGAATAGGAACTTATCGATTAGCTGGTTAGAACTTAAAATTTTATCACCTTCTTTAAGTAAATAAAATTCAAGCTCTAAACCAATGACAGGAATAATAGAATTAAAATTTATATATTGCTCTTTACCCATTCATAAAGAGCACTTTTTGGCAAAGATCCAACTTTAGTATCAATTAATTTACCACCCTTAAAAATCATCAAAGTTGGAATTCCTCTAACTGCATATTTAGAAGGAGTTTCTGGATTTTCATCTACATTACATTTATAAACCGTAATAGCACCTTCCATATCTTTTGATAATTCATCAACTAAAGGTGATAATTGTTTACAAGGACCACACCATGGAGCCCAAAAATCAACTAAAACAGCACTGGAATTATCTAAAACATCACTCTTAAAATTATCATCACTTGTATTGTGAGCCATAAAACTATTTTAAAAAATTATTAGAAAATTAAGAATTAATTACAATTAAACAATAATGAACTAGCCCAAAACATCAAGAATTTTTATAAATTAAGCTGGCGGCACTGCATCAATCTTTTTATCTTTAGATTTATCACCTTCAACATTAATTTTGCCCTCTATAACTTTATTGGTGGTTAACATATAAGTTTGGTTCTGTTTTAGAGTAAATTCAACCTCAACTTGATCATTTTTATTAATTTTAGGCGCATCATTTTCAGAAACTTTTTTAGATAAAATCTTCCATTTACTAATACTCATAGTCCAAACAATAGTTACCTTTTCAGAAGAAATAAATTTTACATATAAATCACTGTCAATATTATTTGAATCTGATGAAATTTTAACAGAATCAACCCATAATGACCAAGCATCTGGAGCAAAATAAATAATTGAACCAAGATGCAAAAATGATCTCTCATTTTCTATTTGATTTTTTTTCTTACCAGATTTATCTTTTGCTTTTTTAGAATCGGAATCTTGATTAACCACAAATTTTTCTTTATTTTTATAAGCTCTAATTGCTCTGTCTATATTATTTTCATCAACATCACTAAACATTACGGATGTAATTGGTTTTTGTTGTAACAAAATATCTTCAATTCCAGATACTTTTTGATCAAATCCTGAATTATTATTTTTTTGTTCTTTATCAGTACTTTTATTTAGAGCATCGTTAACTTTTTTATCTAAAGTATCAATAATTCGAGATTTGTTATTTAAATCTCCACTCTTAACTAAATCGTCATTTTTTTTATTATCATTGCCCTCATCAATAATAATACTAGTTAAAGATTCTTGGGAAAAAACAGGAGAAAATACAGAACAAAACAACAGAACTGAGCAAAAAAATACTAATGATTTAAATTTTATAATATTGTTAATCATTGATCTTTTTTCTTTAATACATACCACGAAAAACCAAATTTAACAGTAACTGCCAAATCATTAAATTTACCCAAACTAATTTTTACCAAATCATCATCGGTATAATCTTTGGTTTTAGAGATATGAAAATCATCAACTACAACATAACCCGGAAGATTGTCAGTAAATTCTTTAATAAAAGCCATAGCTCTTACATCATCAACAGCACTAAATCCAATTATAACGGAACTTAATAATACATCTGAATTTTTACGATTATAAATTCCATCCGATAATTTTTCAGGAACAGTTATATCAATCACATAATTTAATAAATTATAACTTCCAGCCAAACTACGAAATTTTTCATTTACTTCATCAACTTTAACACCATCAAAACTTCTTTTTTTATCATTAATTGATTTCCAAATTTCTTTGTATTTTTTACCTTCACTAATTTTAGTTTGCAAATTTGCTGTATTAGTTTTTAAATCAGCTATATATTGAGTAAATTGCCTTAATTTAACCACATTATCTTCCTGCAAAAACTTGCAATAACCATAAATTGCAAAAATAACCATAATAAAAATCACAGCAATTCCAATATTAAAAAATATCTTTTTTTTAATTAAAGATACTTTTTTTTTCATAGCGCTATCTTTAGTCTGATCTAAATTAACACTCTCTGGTATATCCGGAATTACTTTATTATTTTTCATCTCTTATTTACTCTCAATCCTTAAATTAACAGGGAAATCGTAGTATTTTTTATTAAAATTTAGATCCTTAGGCAAATCATCGTAAGTAATATTATATTTAGAAAGTACTGATTTTGAGTCTTTATTCAAAACATCAAAACCTTTTAATAACTCTTCAACATCACCGCTCTTAATTTTTAGAGTTCCGGCAATTGTAGCCTTTAATATCAACTTGGTATACATCTCTACTCGATTTACCTTATCTTTATTATTCAAATCTTTCTTCTGCATATTATCTGCAGAACTAGAGAGAGTTAGATCAATGCTATTAATCATAGTATGATTGTTTTTTAGAAAATTTAACTGATTAAAAAAATCATTAATATCAATATTATCCTTATTAAGGACTTCATTCATTTTTCCAAAATCCATTAATTGTTCTAGATCAATATCAACAAAATCATCCCCTTCTAAAATTAACTTTTTAAAACTATCATATATCTGCTGATTAGCATTTTTTTCAGTCACCAAAGCTCTCATTTCATCGTCAGATTTATCAAGTGATACATGGGTATAGATTACTGCCGCTACACAAGAAAATAATAAGAAAAAATTAACTATAATAATTGCTTTTAATCCGACGTAAAACTTTTCTATCAATTCCAATTTTGACAAGGAAAATCTTAGTATTTTTTTCTTAGCGTTAACAAATGCACTAGCAATTAGAAGATCAGAAAAACCATCATCTTCCGCTTGATCTGAAGAAGAAAATCCAATTTTAGAACTAACTTGACTAGGTGAATAATTTATAAAAGATACAGCTTTGTTTTGAATATCATTTAATTTTTTTAGAATAAAATCAGGCAAAATATTAATCACATTAACATCTTCAATTTTAATACCCGGAATAATTCTTTTTAGATATTCATTAGCCCTTAAAATATCACGCTCAAACTCTTCAGCAAATTCAGCAGAATTAAAATCATAATCAACCATTCTGGTAAAAACAATTTGATTACCCTCAAAAACAATTTGTCTAATCCCACTAACTTTATTTTGAGTAATAAAAAAGGTCACATTATTTTTTGGGGTAACTCCTAAATCTTTTACTGCCAAATCAAGAACCATTTTTGCTAATGATTGCGCCTCAAGAGGAATCATGTATATGCCAGAAATATGATTAGGAATTTGCAATAAAAAATCTATCCATTTATTTACTTCTTCCGACTTGGAAGCGGATACGAACAAACATTCCCACTTGCGTGATACTTTATCTTTGTGAACTAAATAACCCTTAAGAACATCTGGATCACTAGAAACTTCTTTTTTTAAATCTCTAGCAACTATTCTT
>CAMDAI010000021.1 GCA_945888585.1 Rickettsia typhi
GCTTCCTTTTTATTATTTGATTTTGAAACTAATAATTTACCAAGTTGGCAAATCTGATCTGACCCAATTACTAAAGCATCAGAATATTTTTTACTAATTGATAAAGCTTTGTTTTTGGCTAAAAATAAAGCCTGCTTTTTAATAGAAAAATGTGATATTTTTTCTTTGGCGTTTTCTTCATCAAAGTCTGGCTTTATAGAATCAAACTTAAAACCTAGATCCAAAAGAATTTTTTTTCTAATTTCAGAAGAGGAGGCAAGAATTATTTTGTTATTTTGGGCAATGATCATGAAAAACCTAGATAATTTAATAATTAAAAGCAATTATTTAATCATATCAAAAAATCTGGCTTCTAATCTAGAATCATTTTGAAATTCTCCTAACATTCTAACTGTAGCGGTTGTTGTTCCAGGTTTATGAATACCCCTAGAAGTCATACATTGATGTTCAGCATCAATTAAAACTGCAACTCCTTTCGGCTTTAAAACCGAATCAATTGTGCTGGCAATTTGAGCAGTCATGGTTTCTTGAGTTTGCAATCTCTTAGAAAAAATATCAAGCAATCTGGCAATTTTACTGATTCCAACTACCTTTTTATTGGGAATGTAGGCAATGTGAGCAATACCAATAAATGGCACCATATGATGTTCACAATGCGACTCAAAACGCATATTTTTTAAAAGTACAATATCATCATAACCCTGAATCTCTTCAAAAGTTTTACCCAAAATTTCGATTGGATCTTCTTCGTAACCAGCAAAAAATTCTTTATAAGAATTCACAACTCTTTTTGGAGTTTCTAATAAACCTTCACGATCAGGATTATCTCCTGCCCAAGAAATTAGGGTTTTAACGGCTTCAAGAGCTTGCTGCTCCGATGGACGAGTATTTTTATTTTTAATCATATTGTTTAACATTGGATTCAAAAGGAATGGGCATGCTAAAAGATAAAGATTGAAAAGTAAATCTTAATTATTTACTATTTCAACCTCAATTTAACATTTAAATTTCTTAACTAAAATTCAATAGTAAACTTATGAAAATTGCTAAAATCACCACCAGATTTATTTTATTATCAGCATTCACTATTTTATTCAGCTTAGCCAATGCTAATGCATCTAATATCGCAGTTTTGGATGTTGAAGATATTATCAAAAATTCATCTGTAATGAAAGATATTCAAAAGAAAGTAAGCAGCAAACAAACTGAATTTCAAAAAGAAATTGATAAAAGACAATCCGAATTAGAAACTGAAAGCAAAAAAATTCAAGCTAAAAAAGATGTTCTTTCTGAAACAGCTTTTACTAAAGAACAAGAAAAATTCGAAAAGAAAGTTGAAGAATTAAAAACTTATGTTGAGAAAAAGCAAAATTCTCTAAGAAAAGCTTCGCTTGACTCTATGTCAAAAGTTAATGAAAAAATGAAAGAAATTATTGAAGAAGTTGGTAAAGAAAAAGGTTTCGATGTTGTAATTCCAAGTGCTCAAACCTTATATTTTAAGGATAGCAACATGGATATCTCTTCTGAAGTTCTAAAAAAACTTAACAAATCCATCACTAAAGTTGATGTAAAATTTGAATAATAAAATTCTTAGGAGTGATTGTTGAAAATGGCGGAAGATAACAAAACCTTCATCCATCTTCGCAATCACACATCATATTCCCTATCTAGCGGTGCCATCTTCATTTCCGAATTAGTCGAATCAACCAAAAACAATTCCATGCCAGCAGTTGGAATTTGTGATAGTGGAAATTTATTTGGCGCTTTAGAATTTTCATCAGCTTGCAAAAAAGCCGGAATCCAACCTATTATTGGTGTTGAAATTCTTATTGATGTTGAAATCAAAATATCTGAAATTAACTATAGATCTAATCTTGATATTAATAATTCCTTATCTAGCCTAGTTTTAATTGCCAGCAATTCTCAAGGTTACCTAAATCTTATGCATCTGGTCAGCAAAAGCTATCTCACCCGTCAAGATGGAATTTTACCTCACATTAACTTAAGAGAATTAAAAGAAAAAAGTTCTGGATTAATTATTTTATCAGCAGGAGCTTCAGGGGTACTTGGAAAATTAATTAATCTCGGACAGGAAAAAGCCTGTGATAAATTAACCAAAGAATTATCTGAAATCTTTCCGAACAATTTTTATATTGAATTAAGTCGTCATAGCAATCGTGAAGAGGAACAATTAGAAAAAAAATTCATTGAATTAGCCTATAAACATAATCTTCCATTGGTAGCAACTAATAATAATTTCTTTCTAACCGAAGATTTATTTGAAGCTCAAGACATTCTTTCTTGTATTGGTGAAGGTCGTTACTTTTCTGAGACTAATCGTAAAAGATTAACTTCTGAACATTATTTTAAATCATCCGAAGAGATGATTAAATTATTTTCTGATATTCCCGAAGCTATAGTTAATACAATTAATATAGCAAAAAAATGCCATGTAATGGCCTTTGAGCGTCCACCTACCCTACCTAAATTCCAAACTGAAAATAATTTTAGTGAAGCTGAACAATTGAGTATTGAAGCTAGAAATGGTTTAAAAGATCGTCTAGTTATTAAATTTGAACTTGAAAATATTGATATAGAAGAACAGCAAATAATAATTAAAGAATATAATGAACGTTTGGAATATGAATTAAAAATCATTAATCAAATGAACTTCAGCGGTTATTTTTTAATTGTATCTGATTTCATTGTTTGGAGTAAAAAAAATGATATTCCAGTTGGTCCCGGAAGGGGATCTGGTGCTGGTTCAATTGTGGCGTGGTCCTTACAAATTACCGATCTTGATCCAATTCGTTTTGGTTTGCTTTTTGAAAGATTTTTAAATCCAGAACGAGTTTCTATGCCAGATTTTGATATTGATTTTTGTCAAAGTCGCCGTGATGAAGTAATTAATTATGTACAAAAAAAGTACGGCAAAGACATGGTAGCACAAATTATCACTTTTGGAAAATTACAAGCCAGAGCAGTTCTAAAAGACGTTGGTCGAGTTTTGCAAATGCCATACAATCAAGTAGATCGTATCTGTAAACTAATTCCATTTAATGCAATTGAAGCTGTAACTTTAGAAAAAGCCATTGAAATGGATAAAGATCTACAAACTGCAATCAATCAAGATCCACAAATTGCTAAACTAGTTGATATCGGATTAAAACTGGAAGGATTAAATCGTCACGCTTCAACTCATGCAGCCGGAATTGTAATTGGTGATAAGCCCTTACAAGAAATTTGCGCACTTTATATGGATGATTCCAAATCATCCATGCCAGCAGTTGGTTATTCGATGAAATATGCCGAAGCTGCTGGTCTTGTAAAATTTGATTTTCTTGGTTTAAAAACTCTAACTACAATTTCCCAAACAGTTAAATTGGTAAATCAAATTCGCAGCATTAATTTAGATATAAATAAAATCAAATTAGATGATAAAGATACTTTCGATATGCTGGCAAGTGGTGATTCTATTGGTGTTTTTCAAATAGAGTCAGCCGGAATGCGCGCTATGCTTCGTCAAATGAAAGCAGATAAATTAGAAGATATTATTGCTTTAATTTCTCTATACCGCCCCGGCCCAATGGATAATATTCCAACTTACATCAAAAGAAAATTAGGTGAAGAAAAAATTATTTATCCTCACCCAATGCTAGAAGCTACCCTTAAAGAAACTTACGGGGTTATTGTTTATCAAGAACAAGTAATGGAAATTGCCAAAGTTTTAGCCGGTTATAGCTTAGGTGCCGCCGATATTCTACGAAGAGCAATGGGCAAAAAAATTAAAGAAGAAATGGATAAACAACGTGAAATTTTTGTAACTGGCGCTATTAACAATGGAGTTAATAAATCTAAAGCTGAAGAAATTTTTGATTTGGTTGACAAATTTGCTGGCTATGGATTCAACAAATCTCATGCTGCCGCTTATGCTTTAATTTCCTATCAAACCGCCTATTTAAAAGCCAATTTTCCAGTAGAATTCCTAACTACTTCAATTAATTTAGAAATAGACAATAGCGACAAAATTAATATTTTTCTTCAGGTTGCTAAAGAGCATGGAATTAAAATTTTACTTCCCGATATCAACCAAAGTGACGCTTATTTTACTGCCGAAAAAATTAATTAATATCAGATTTAATTCTTGCAGAAATCAAAATTGCAACTTCATAAAGTAACAACATTGGAATTGCCATAGTAACTTGGCTCGCAGCATCTGGAGGAGTTAGAATTGCGGCTAATATAAAAATCAGTATAATCCAATATTTACGCTTTTTTCTTAGAGATTCTACCGATAAAACTCCAATTTTTACCAAAAAAACTAAAATAACTGGTAATTGAAAAGCTATTCCAAACCCAAATACTAACTGGATTACCAAATCTAAATATTCACTAATTCTTGCCTCCATTTCAATCGGTAATCTACCAGCAGAAACTTCAAAACTTAAGAAAAATTCAAAGCATAAAGGAAAAATAAAATAATATGCTAAAGCTGCGCCAATAATAAAAAGCAGTGGAGAAAATAATAAAATTAAAATTACCGCTTTTTTCTCTGACTTATAAAGACCAGGAGCAATAAAAAAATAAAATTGTAAAGCCGTTATCGGAAAAGAAAAAAATAATCCTGAAAAAAATGATAATCTGATATAGGTAGTAAAAGCCTCAGCCGGACTTGTATAAATTATTCTTCTACCAAGACGATCTCCATAGGCATCAATGAGAGGCTGAAGTAGAAAATTATAAATATCAGTTGAATAAAAATAACTAAAAATCACTGCAATAAATAAAAAAACTATACAGTAAACCAACCTGTTTCTAAGCTCGATTAAGTGATCGGTAATAGTTATATGTTTCATAATTTATAGAACGCGCCTATTTCGATACGAAGCTGACAAGATGGAATTTTACTTTTAATATTATATTCACTATCAAAAACGCATTTTTTATTTTGTGAAAATTGATTTAACAACTCTCCAGAAGTGGCAATAATTCTTCCCGCAAAAGGAAAACCATCATCAATTTTAATATCAATATCGGCAGCTTCCTCAGATCTAAAACTATTATCCGACATAATAATATTTTTATCATTGGCACCATCAACACCAATTTGATAATAATTTTTACCATTATAGCCAAATACTGTTATTCCTACACTAGTTCCAATTGCACTCCCAGGAAAACTACTATCAATTTTAGCATTTTGATTTTCTAAGCCATCAAAATTTTGATTAATCATTCCCGATCTGGAAAGATGCATCCAAAAATTAGTTACCTCTCCTGATGCAGAATTTATATGATTATTTCGATCTTCAATAATTCCATTATTATTACCATCACTACTTTCCTTAGACAAACCAAACTCAACAGTTGATTTAAGATCCCCAGGCAAGGCTTCATATTTGGTATAAAATTGATCTATAGCAGAATCAAAATTAGACATTTGAACAATAAAAGCCTTTATACTACTTGACTCATATAGCTGTCTTATGGATATAAAAAATATCAAAAGCAGAGCGATAACAACTATAATAATTACAAATTTCAGAATGCTAATTACTTTCTTCATTTTTAAACAGCAAAATTAGGTTTTTGGCTCTTCATCCTTAGGAGGTTTTTTAATTAGCGGTTTAATTTTCTCTTCTTTAGCACCATAAACATCAGCCTGATGTTTATAATAATTAGCATTGGTATTAGCTTCTCCTAATTTCTCTAATTGTTTTATGTAAGCACTATCATCATGGTAATTATCTAAATTATCTTTAGCTTCATTTTCTTTAGCAGTATTATCATCGAATTCATGAGTATGTTGATTTAAATTATTATCAGCATCTTCTAATATTTCCAATTGTTCTTTATAATCCACATCTCTTGATAGAAGATCACGCTCTGCTTCAAGGCTTGCTTTATCAACTGGACTGGCTTTTTTTAATTTTTCTTGCAATTTATTCATTTCTTGTATTTTTGGAGCAGCTTTTGCAGCTTCAGATTTATTAGCCCATTCATTTTTCTTCGCCAAAGATTCTGTTTTTGCACCAATTGCTTTTTTATGATTTTCTTGCAATCCTTTCATCGTAGTCATTTCTTTGCTGGCATTTATCTCTCCAGCTCTATCAATCCATTCATTTTTCTTTTCTATAGATTGTTCTTTGTTTGTTTTTGCCTCATTCATTTCATTTTCCAATTCACCCTGTTGCATTTTTTCAACATCATCCCAATTTTGCTCTAATGCCTCTTTCTTTTCTTTCTTTCCCTTATTAATATTACGATTTAAATTAAAAGAATTTGTAAATGATCTAACCTCCCTTCCAATTTGATTACCTAATTGTTTCCATTCACTTTTTGTTCGTTTATCTACATCCTCATCTTTATCGGCCTGTTCAGCAAATTGTTCAACATAAGCAATTCTTTCAGCTGAATTTTCACTAACCCCAATTTTAGCTGCCTCCTTGTTAGCTTGTATTCTCTTCTTTATCATTTCTTTTTCTTCAGAAGGTCTAGCAATCTCTAAACCAATCGAATTTAAACGATCAATTGCACCCTCATCCGCCAGTTGATCTCTAGCTTGCTTATAAGCTTCCTTATCAGCACCAGATCTAATACCAATTTTAGCAAGTCCAGCTTTAATATTTTTTCCTGCACGATCTAAGCCCATATCTTTAATAGTACTTCCCATAAAACCAGTTCTACCAGCCTTTAATTTTCCAGACTTAAACGCCTCTTTTGCAACTTCTCTACCATCTTTATCTAGATTTTTCATGGCAGCTCTTACGTTATCTTTGGTAATTGTTCTATGAATTTTTCGCTCACCTATAGATTTATTTAAAGTTCCTCCACTTAGAGCCATCTGCTTTGCCGCCTGATAAGCCGCACCAAGTACATTATTTCCTTCATATTTAAAGCCCTTATCACTTGCCAATGCTTTAGCCTGATCTTCAGTTAATCCAGACTTCTTTCCCGCTTCAATTGAAGCTTTATCGTAAATTTCTTTTAATTTTTCTTTTTGTTGACTTGGAGATAATTTGGCAAGCTCATCAAGATTTTTTTCTTTAAACTCTTTAACCGCCTTATCTCCAGATTTAGCCATAGATCTTTTTATTTCAGCATTTTTCTTATTTTGAGCTTTTCTTTCTTCTCTTTCTTTATCGGCCAATTTTCCAGAATCAAATAGTTTCTTATCTAAACGCTGAACCATAGCCTCACCACCAAGTTTTTTCCAAGCACCAGACATGGCTTTATCGCCCATTTGAATCATCTTGTTACCCATACTCTTAATGCCATCACTTAGAGAGCTGGCCGATATTCCATCTGAAATACTAGCAGCAACATCAGTCATGAATGAAATAAATTTTTGCATTAATGAAGCAACAATCCATATAAACATAATAGAAAATATCGAAGGAATACTGGTGGCATTACCGGTATTTCCAACCCCCGTCTGAGAATTTAGCCTTGGCGGCATTGAAGCCACAGTCCAAAATGATAATAATTTAATTCTAGTAATAATATTAATTACCCAAACATCATCCCAACAAACTCTAAAACCTAGTGATAACTTAATTACCTCATACATCATCATATTAAAAAATGATAAAGTTGTAAGTAAGAAAATTTGCTGTAATGAAAAGCTAATAAGCTGACTTAACCATTTATCAAACATTTCTTTTGTCTGATTAAATAATAAACTTATCAAGAAGATTGGACCAAGAACAAATAGAATTGAGATGAATATTTGTGAAGTTAGATAAAGCAGAATGGCATTGGCAACCGCATAGACATAAGCCATGAAACCCCAATAGATTATAATCAAATAAGCCCATCCAAAAATACTGGCAAATAATAAAGCTGAAACTTTTTTTTGAACGGCTGAAGAGAAGAACATGCCGAATACTTTATCCACACTTGAGAATAAAACCGACTTGTCATAAAAATTATAATTGTCTACCGCCTGCTTTAACTCTGGCGATCGATCAAATGATGTTGCCATCACAAACGCTAAATAATCTGTACCATTCTTGAAAAATTGAACAAAAAACTTCTCAAACCAATACCATCCAGAATTACCAACAAAAAGATAAATAACACCTATTTTAATAACCCTACCTATTATCTCACTTTGAGAAAATTCACTAACGCCCATCAAATAACCAACCCCATAGAAAGTAATCATCAAAATTAAACTAACATTTAAAATGGCCTTATACCTAGAATCATTTATTAACATTTTATATACTCTTTGGGCCTGACCATAATTCTGATCAGTACAAGCATATTGTTTTTTACAAGCACTTAAACAAGAGTCTAAAATACTACCTGAACAATTAGCTGAACTATCTTTAGTTTTATACTCGCTTAGGCTACAAACCGCATCATTGTTTTGATTATTACTGGAATCGTAAGAAGCATTAATAATTTTAACTCCATCAAATGATTTTGTTGTAGAAGTTGGATCAGAAGTATTACAATTTGGTTTTTTACCATCCATAATTTCTACAACTGGAGATACAACTCCATTAACCATATTTGAAATATTTGATCCTTTATTCTTAACTCTAACCGTAACCTGATAACTACCAGAATTATTAGAATAAAGATTTCCACAAAAATATTGCTTCTTACAACCATCTTCTCCGGGAGATTCATTTGCGCCACAATATAGACCGGTTCCGGTTTTTCCATCATAAAACTTATTATCCATCTTAATTCCGTTACAGCTATCACCGCCAGAACAATCAGATGGAGAAGCTATAGAACAAGTTGGAATATCGGCATCTTTAATTTTAAAAGTGAGCCTTACTTTAGCTATCTTATCATTTCTGGTCTTCTTATCAGCATCACTAAGTTTTTTCATATCTTCATCACTAAGCGATTTGGGATAAGAATGACGATAAAAGTTTGATCCTATACCAACATGATTATCACCAAATGGCTCGGGGGTAAGAACGCCTGAATTGTTAATTCTTACCAAACTGCCATAATCATCAAATTTATAATAAGTTTTATTTTGAGCGCTAATACCATCAAATTTTAGCCTTACAACTTCAGGTTCACTAGCAATTTGTAATGGAATACCTGAAGTTAAGTCTGGAGAACAAGCAACTCCAGAATCATCTTCAAGACATAAAATTGCCTCAAGCATTTCACCATTAACAAATTCTTGCTTACCAGAAAGGTTTATCTTATAACCATTTTTTCCCTTAGTACCATCAACACCATTACCTGAATAAGCCTGACTAGAATCACCGTCTTCTATATCTTTAAACTTATTTCCATCCAAAATTAAAAATTTAACTCTACCACTTTTAGAAAAAGTTACAGGATCTCTAAGTTGATATATATTATTTTTCTGATATGTCGCATCTTCCTTGGTTTTGGTATCTATAAAATTTTCAAAATTACCATAAGTTCCGTTAAACTTTCCTAATTTAACCGCTCCCTTGGCAATTTCTGGTTTTTTTAACTGATCATCTGAAAAACCAGTTTTAATATCAATATTAACAACACTCCCCTTATAATCTTCCAAATCATAACACATCGGTAGATTGATCTCTTTAGTAACTGTTTCAGCACCATTTCTTTCTTTAAGAGCTTTGCAAGTATCGCAAGTATTTTGAGTTACAGCAGCGTTAGTACCATTTTTGGCAACGGCACATGAGCTTTCCCAAGTTGTCTGACAAGAATCTACCGGACAATAATTAACAGAATCAGTAGCATCATAACATTCCGGCGCAAATTTTTTACATTTTGTTGCAGTTCCGTCTGCACTATTTACTTCAGGAAGGCATTTTGAATTAGCAATCTTATCTAAATTCTTACCACGGCATAAAAAAGCTGGTCTTTCGTCAATTTTCATTACCATCCCTATACCACACTGTCTAAGAGAACCATTATATGTAGTAAAACCTTCATTCCAACTGGAAGAGGAAAATCTTATCCTTTGACCTTTCCTTACAAAAACTGGTTTAGACCAAGTTTTTGGACTTAAATAAGAACTGGTAGTAGTTGATTGAGGAGATGGAGAATTTGGTACTGACAAATTATTTAAAGGATCGTCAGAATTTGAATTATATTCATAAAAATCAGCAGCATAAGTTTCAGAAGCGCCAGAAACTGCAAAAGGATTGCGACTACCATCTGGATTAATTACTCTACCAATAATTGAGCAAGTTGACATAACGCCACCCAGCGTAGTAAATTTAGCCAAACCAGAAGTTGCAATAGTAATTTCTTGAACCTTATCGATCCTAACAATCGTATATTTTCCACAATCCTTTGGAACAGCAGTCAATTTATCACCCGTTTCCAAAACAATAGGGTTAGACCAACCATTTGCTATAATCCAAGATCGATCATCAGTACCAACAGGATCATTAACAGTATTCTTTATTAGAGTTCCGTTAGAATCCTTTATTGTATAAGTTATTGTACATGAAGAAGCACCAGAAGATATTCTAGCTCTTAGCTCAACTGGATATGGGTTATTATTTGTAAATTGTGTCGTTGCATCAATATAACCAACACTAGCATTAACATCCAAACTAACACAATCACTAGTACAACCCTTAAAAGGATCATCATTTGAATCAGTAATTGATTTTAAACCATCATCTTTCCATCTTATTGCGCCACCAGATTTTCCTAAATTTTTAGACTGATTTGCCGAAGAAATTCCATAAGTCTCTACAGCTAAAGCAGAATTAATATTTTTACCATATCCAGCTCTGCTATCATCATAAGCTAAAGACCTACAATCCGATTGCTTAAAATCTGCTTGAGAATTATCAGAATAATAACAAGTCCATAAATCAGTGTCAGCATTTAAAGGAATTCCAATAACACCTTCCTTTTCATTAGTTTGACTAGAATCAAAACCATAGCCATCTCTATTAACTACATAGATAACAAGTCGTCTAGCTCCATTATATAGATTACCCTCAAAATTAGGATCGGAAGTACCGCCAGAAATAGATCCGCCAACATCTTCGGCAGGAAAATCATCGACTCCATCACGCCATATACCACTAAACTTAATGGCTTTAGTTGTTCCAAACTTAACATCTTGAATTACATTTTTAGATAAATCATCAGCAAATGATTGTAATCCAGATTTTTTTGATCCAACAAAAATAGGATCTGCATTTTTATCACCGGAAAGAGATACCGTTCCTGTTGCTCTAACATAAATTTCTGCACCAGGAGTTAAGGTTACACCAATATTTTTTCCTTCCTGTTTTTCAGATGTTGGTTGCCACATCGGCTCAGCTCCAGATGGTGAACTTGCAGTGGAGGTCATGCATTTTTGTCTACATTGCTCAACGCAAATATTACTAATTGGTTTACCACCATTGCTTTCATCAAACCCTAAACATCCGGTACTGCTCGTAAAAGTATTATTATCTTGATCAGATATTGAAACGCTACCCTTAACAAGACAATCCTTGAGACCACTTCCTTGCTCAGCATCAATTAAATCTTTAGTTGGATCATAAGTACAAGTTTCATCGGAATAATTAGCCTTAACCGTTACAATTTCTTGTTCATATTCACCAAAATCATCCGCTTCAATACAACCATCATCCTCACAAGAGGAAAAAGAGAAAAGAAAAAACAAAATCAACAAAATTTTGCCCAAATCAAAGACTGAACATGACTTTAAACAAAATAATTGGTTTGCTTTGTTGTTATTCAAAATAAGAAATATTTTTGGCTAAAAAATTATTTGCTAAGACATACCTGCCTTAAAGCAAAAAGAGAATATTTCTACAAGTTTTTTAACTCAAGAACTTTATTAATTTTCATACTAATTCTGTTAGTTTCATCCAATTTATTTTTATGATCAAAAAATAAATTATCTACATCATAATTTAACTTTTTGGCATAATCGCCGGAAAATAAATTATTATGTAATCTTAAATGCTTATCAGAACAAATTTCTTTTGGATTAAAAATATAAACTAACTTACCAAGTGAACAGGCTTCTGAACACATTGATATTGAATCACCAGTTACAATCAAACAATCTGAAGCTTGAAGTATGGCAAAATAAGGATTTGGCTTACCGTGTTGCCACTGGAAAAACAAATTTTTATCATTATCAAAATTATTTTTTAACTCTAATACAAATTCTGCATCAGTTCTTCTACTCGTTGATATTAATAAACCGACATTAGTTTTAGTAACTATATTATTAACCATCGCAATCAACTCTTTTCCAACTTTTAGATCAAACTTTCCATGCTTAGAAGATCCGCCAATTAATAATCCAATCTTAGGAGATTTAATTTTATCTATTAATGTAGCAAATTTTTTATATTCCTCTTCCAGCAAATCATTATCAATTCTACTCAAAGCCCCGATTGAAGTTATAATATTATCTTTTTCTTTTATTTCATCATGCTCTGGCAAAACCACCAAATCAAATTTCTCTAAATTACCACCAGAATTCATTATCTGAATTAAAAAAACATCTCCATAATATTTTTTTAAGTATAGCGCAATAGAAGCAGTTTTTCTTCCGGCAGAAATAATAATTTTAGGAGAAATAGATTGCTTTAAAAGGCCTTCTCTTGATTGTTCATCTATCTCATATAGCCCGTTTAATTTAAGAAAATTAGGTAATTTTGAAAAAATATTGTAATTAATTTTTTTAATTTCAAAAGG
>CAMDAI010000022.1 GCA_945888585.1 Rickettsia typhi
TGGATTAAATAATAAAACTGGATTAGCCTATGCATCATCCGCTACAGCTATTCCAAATTCTCCGACATCAGCTTGTGAATCAGGATATGCCGGTTCTCCTACTTATACCTGCACGGCAAATGGTGCAGCCACGATTGTGAGTAATAATTGTATTTCAACCTGTACATCAGGATCTCAAACATTTAATTATACTGGATCATCACAATCATTTACTGTGCCTGACGGTTGTGCAAGGATTACTATTAATGCTTATGGAGCACAGGGAACTGCAGGAACAATGGCATCTGGTAAAGGTGGTCGTGCTCAAGGTGTTGCTACTGTGACATCTGGCCAATCTCTTACAATTAATGTCGGTGGACAAAATGGGTATAATGGTGGCGGAAAAGGTCATGTTGGAAAAAATGGAGGTGGGATGTCTAGTGTTTATATTGGTGGCACTTTATCTCTTGTTGCTGGGGGCGGAGGTGGTTCTGGTAATGAAGGTTATACTGGTGGAACTGGTAGTGGTGGTGGAGGTAGTGGACAATGTGGAGCAAATTATTGTGGTGGTGGTGGAGGAGATGGATGGGGATTTGCTGGTGTTGCTGGCGGTGTTGCTGGCGGTGCTAGTGGTGGCCCCACCTCTCATGGTGGTGGTGGATCTGGAGGTGGATTAAATAGTGGGGGAGGAGGTGCAAAATCGAGTATTAATACAGGGGGATCTGGAAGTTACTTACAGGGTGGTAATGCGGTATCTACAAATGGTTGCAGTGCTGGTGTTGCTGCTGGTGGTGGTGGATATTATGGTGGTGGCGCTGCTGCTGGTAGGTTTTGCGGTGCTGGACAAGGTGGCGGCGGATCATCTTGGACAGGGTCGCTAACCAGTCCAGTATTTCAAGGTGGAGTTAAATCAGGAAATGGACAGGTTATTATCAGTTGGTAGTAACTATCTTCTCAGTAATAGTTTTTGAAGATTTTATAAAATTCTGATTCAAGTAATTGGTTGTTTTGTTCAATTTGGCCAGACTGGTTATTCCAAATTCACTAATTAATGCCTATGATTATAAACCGTTTTTATCTAATAATTTATTAGTAATTCTAGAAATGTCCAAAAAAGAAAAAATAATTATTTTTGATACTACTTTGCGCGATGGAGAGCAAGCTCCTGGTGCTACTATGAATTTAGAAGAAAAATTGGTAATTGCTAAACTCTTAGAAAAAATGAGAGTTGATGTTATTGAGGCAGGTTTTCCAGCTGCATCTGATGGTGATTTTGAAGCGGTTAATCAAATTGCTAAAGTAGTTAAGACATCAACTATTTGTGGGTTAGCCAGAGCTAAAAAAACCGACATTGCTAAAACAGCAGAAGCTCTAAGACCGGCAGCAAAACCACGTATCCATACTTTTATTGCTACTAGCCCAATTCACATGCAATTTAAATTACGTATGGACCAAAAACAAGTTTTGGAAGCAATTACCGACAGTGTTTCTTATGCTAAAAGTTTTTATGATGACATTGATTGGTCACCAGAAGATGCCACCAGAAGTGAGCATGATTTTCTATTTAAAGCAATTGAAACTGCAATTAAAGCTGGTGCCACAACTATCAATATTCCCGATACTGTTGGCTACACTACTCCTGAAGAATATTATGAATTAATTAAAGCAATAAAAAATAATGTTATAAACATTGATAAAGCAATAATTTCAACCCATTGCCATAATGATTTAGGTCTTGCGGTCGCTAATTCTTTGGCAGCTGTTAGAGCGGGAGCTAGACAGATTGAATGTACTATTAACGGAATTGGTGAGCGTGCTGGTAATGCAGCATTAGAAGAAGTGGTAATGGCTATAAAAACCCGAAATGATTTTTATCATATCGAAACTAATATTGATGCAACCCTTATAACCAGAGCATCCAAGTTAGTTTCAAAGATTACCGGTTTTCCAGTTCAATATAATAAAGCAATTGTTGGAGCCAATGCCTTTGCTCATGAGAGTGGTATTCATCAAGATGGAATGTTAAAAAATCGTAATACCTATGAAATTATGACCCCGCAATCTATCGGGCTTGATAAGTCATCACTTGTTTTAGGAAAACATTCCGGTAGAGCTGCTTTTAGAGATAAATTAAAAGAAATAGGTTATGAATTGGGAGACAATATATTAGAAATTATTTTTGCTAAATTTAAAGAATTAGCTGATAAGAAAAAAGATATAATGGATGAAGATATAATTGCTTTAGTTGATGATTCTTTAACCAATAGACAATCTTATTATTCTCTAGCTGGTTTAGAAATAAAATGTGGTAATTTAGGAAGCGCAGAAGTTAACCTAAAAATAAAAATTGACAATACTGAAATAGCTACTAACTTTACGTCAAAAGACGGTCCTGTTGATGCAATTTTTAACGCCATAAAAAAATTAATACCTCACGATTCAACACTTGAATTATATCAAGTTAATGCTGTCACGGGTGGTATTGATGCACAAGCAACAGTTATAGTTCGTCTAAAAAATGGTAACAAAATCACAAGCGCAAGTGGTGCTAGCACTGATGTTTTGGTTGCTTCAGCTCTTGCTTATATTAATTGCTTAAATCGTATAATGCCGGTTACAAAATCAAATTCATAATCAATAAATATGTTCAGCAAATTATTTTCTTTCTCTTCCAAAGATATCGCAATCGATTTAGGAACTGCAAATACTCTAGTTTATGCTAGAGGCCAAGGTGTAGTTTTAAACGAACCTTCAGTGGTTGCAGTTTTAAATGAAAATGGTCGTTTTATCCCATGCGCATTTGGAAATACTGCTAAAATGATGTTGGGAAGAACCCCAGCAAAAATTGATGCCATTAGACCATTAAAAGATGGTGTAATTGCCGATTTTAAGGTTGCTGCTGAAATGATTAAACATTTTATTCGTGAAGTTAATCAAACTAAATCATGGTTGGGTCCGCTTATTATTATTTGTGTTCCATCTGGCTCAACTCCAGTTGAAAGAAGAGCAATTCAAGATGCTGCCGAGGGCGCTGGTGCCAATGAAGTGTATTTAATCGAAGAGCCAATGGCTGCTGCAATTGGAGCTAATCTTCCTGTAACTGAACCAACTGGATCAATGATTGTTGATATTGGTGGCGGTACAACTGAAGTTGGAATTCTATCTTTAGGAGGTATAGTTTACTCGAGATCAGTACGCGTTGGTGGCGATAAAATGGATGAGGCAATAATTTCTTATATTCGTCGTTATCACAATTTATTAATTGGAGAATCAACAGCTGAAAGAATTAAAAAAACTATTGGTGCTGCTTGTCCCCCAGATGATGGTGATGGCGCTACTATGGAAGTCAAGGGTCGTGATTTAGCTAATGGTATTCCAAGAGAAATGATTTTAAGCGAAAGACAAATTGCTGAAAGTTTAATGGAGCCAGTTGAGCAAATTGTTGAAGCTATTAAAGTTGCTCTAGAGTGCACTCCTCCTGAACTTTCTGCTGATATCGTAGAAAAAGGAATTTTACTCAGTGGTGGTGGTGCTCTTTTAAAGAATTTAGATTATGTAATTAGACAAACCACAGGTTTACCAGTATTTGTTGCCGAAGACCCTTTACTTTGTGTAGTAAATGGGTGTGGTAAAGTTTTGGAAAACATGAAAATGTTCAGAGCGGTTTTATTCAGACAAGACTAATTATTTCAAATGAAGATTTATATCAATTATGACAATAAATCGCGTGCTAACTTTAGCATTTACTACTACATCAGCTCTATCTTCAAAAAGATTGAATTAGGACTTTTTATTTTTGCTTCTGTTTTTTTAATTATCACTTCCAAGGTAAATAAAACGGTTAATACTGATATTTCAATGTTTTTTGTTGATATATCGCTACCAATTGTCGATCTATCTTCTGCACCATTTAGTAGCACTTCCAATGCTTTTTCTGGTATAAAAGATTTAGTTAATGCTAAAAGAGAAAACAAAGCGTTACGTCAGGAAAATGAAAAATTAAAATCACTCTATATTACTTCTCTTAACATTAATCAGGAAAATAAAGAACTTAAAGACGCTCTAAAATTTATTAGTCTTAAAAGTACTAACTATAAAGCTGCAAGATTAATTGGTAGATCTCATCAAATGTATAATAGCAATGTTTTTATTGATATCGGGTCTAAATCTAATATAAAAGAAGACAATGTTGTTATTGGAAAATATTCAGTGATTGGTAGGGTAATTGAAGTTGCGGATAGTAAGTCAAGGGTGATGTTGATTACGGATGTTAATTCCAAAATTCCGGTAATAACTTCTAAATCAAGAACCAGAGGAATTTTAATGGGTAATAACGGCAACAGCATGGAAATCATTTATTTAGATAAAAAACATCGCATTAAGCCGGGCGACATGGTTTTTACTTCTGGTGATGGTGATGTTTTACCGCCAGGTCTCTTAGTTGGAATAGTTAAAAAAATTAGCAAAACTAGTGTTTCAGTGATTCCTGCTGAAAATATTAATAATCTTGGGATAGTTACTGTAATTGATTATTAAGTTAGTTTTTTGCGGTTAAAATATTGATATGTCCCATTTTTCTTCCTGAAACAACTTGATCTTTTCCATACAGGTGAATTTTGGCGTTCTGATCAGATTGATATTTATTTAAATCCAATACTTCCTTTCCAATTAAATTCTTCATATAACCAGAAAAATTAAATTCTGTGCTGCCAAATTCTAAACCAGTTATGGCACGAATTAACTGTTCAAATTGACTGGTTTTGCAACCATCCATAGAGAAATGACCGGAATTATGAGGTCTTGGCGCCAATTCATTAATTAATAATTCACCATTTTTCAAAACAAAAAATTCTACTGCCAAAATGCCAATTAAATCGAGATCATTAGCAATTTTCTGAGCAATCAATCTGGCATTTTTTCTAGTGACATCAGAAATTTTTGCCGGATAAATGCTAATATCTAAAATACCATTTTTATGAATATTGGTAAGCGGATCATAACAAACTATTTCTCTTTTTAAATTTCGGGCAACCATAATTGAGATTTCGCTTTCAAAAGGGACAAATTCTTCCAAAATCATTTCTTTTGTAGCGTTTTCTTTCCAGATTTCAGATAAATTACTATCTTTATCCAGAACATATTGACCTTTTCCATCATATCCCAAAGTGGCAGTTTTTAAAATTGCTTTATTGCCAAATTTTTCTAAGTTAATTTTTAATTCATCTAAATTATTAATTTTTATAAAATTTGTGACTGCAATGCCATTTTTTCTAATAAAATTCTTTTCAATTAGACGATTTTGAGTAATTTCCAAAATTTTTGCTTTAGGAAAAACCGGCTTAATTTTGTCAATAAAATCAATTGCATTAATTGGAATATTTTCAAATTCCAAAGTGGCAATATCAATTTGATCAGCAAATTTCTTTAAAGATTTTTCATCTAAATAATTGGCAATAATAGTTTTATCGGCAAATTTACTTGCAGGAGAGTTATCAGCATCAGAAAAGATTATAGTTTTATAGCCTAATTTCTTAGCAGCAATAGCAGTCATCATTCCTAATTGGCCACCGCCAAAGATTCCGATAGTTGAATTTTTAGTTAATATGGATGAATTCATTGATTATTTATATATTTGCTGCAAAATTTCGAGCCAAGCTAACATTACTACTCAAAAAATCAACTATGTATAAAGAAATAGATCAAAAATTATTAAAAATTTTAGTTTGCCCATTATCTAAAGCTTCTTTGATTTATGATAAGAAAAATCAAGAATTAATATGTTATGAATCGAAATTAATTTACTCCATAAAAGATGGAATTCCAATTATGGTAATTGATGAAGCCAGAAAATTAAAAAATTAAAATTTTTTAATTTTTTACTAGACATTTGCGGTGCCGCCCTTTGTCTAATTTCAAAAATATAAAATGCTTCTAAGCCATACAAATAAAGGCTTAAAACATTGTATAAAAATTTTAGTGAGCAACTCAAACAACCCCCAAACTGTCAAGCGCTTTTTTTGCATAAAACAAAAATAATTATATTTACAAACCCAAATTTTCTTCATAAATTTCTTCTATCAAACTGATTCATTGGGAGGTGATTCTTAGGGGGTGTTAAAAAATGAATTTAGCATCAAGTTTGGTAGATGAATTTAATAGAACCTCAGTTCGATAAATAAAATCATTTAAAAAAACATATTTTGCTTTCCCTGCATTGATTAACTAGGGACGATATAAACTTTTGGAGATCGGTAAATGTCTTTATTTACAAATATTAAGTCGACACCTACCAATTCAGATAATAAATCTTTGTGGCAAAAGGTTTCCACTCGCTTTATTGCTGAGTTTGGTGAAGAAATCTACAATAGATGGTTAGCTAAATTAGAGCTAGTTTCTGCTTCTGGAAATGAGATTATAATGTCTGTTTCTTCTAAATTTTTGCGTGATTGGATTAAAAGAGAATATTTAAATTCTGGTGGATTTTCTGGAAAAGGTATTTCTAAAATTTTTGCTGATGAAAATTCAAATTTTAAGAAAATTTCAATAATTTATTCTCAATCTGAAGAAATTTCTGTAAAAAATTCCGAAAATGAGGAAGAAAATGGTCGAGTAGTTAGCATTTCTAAATATGATAATATTTTTACTTTGGGTACCGATTTAAATCCAAAATTTACCTTTGAAAATTTTATAGTGGGTAAATCTAATCAATTAGCTTACAACATGGCCAGAATTTTAGCTGGTGACAAAAAAGTGGATTTTGTTGATGAAAGTAATCCATTGTTTTTATATGGAGGGGTAGGGTTAGGAAAAACTCATTTGGCTCAGGCAGTGGCTTGGTATATCAAGGATAATAACAAAAATAGCAAAGTCATTTATCTAACGGCAGAAAGATTCATGAATCAGTTTGTGCAGTCTTTACGCAATAAGGATATAATGGAGTTTAAAGAGCGCTTACGTGCAATTGATATGCTTATCATTGATGATCTTCAATTTATTGCTGGAAAAGATGGTACTCAGGAAGAATTACTGCATACCTTAAGTAGTTTAGTCGAAAATAATAAAAAAATTGTTCTGGTTTGTGATAGATCTCCTGGAGATTTAAACGACATTGATCAAAAATTAAAATCAAGAATTAGTGGGGGCATGATTGTTGATTTTAAATGCCCTGATTATGAAACCAGATTGGCAATTTTAAAAGCTAAGACTAAATCAATTTCTGCTGAGTTAGAAATAAGTGAAGCAGTCCTTTCTTTACTTGCCAGTAAAATTAATTCCAATGTCAGAGATTTGGAAGGTGCATTGAAGAAAATGATTGCTAGCTATATGTTTACTGGTGATGAAATTAATGTAGAAAATGCTAAAATTATTCTTAAAGATTTATTTAGAACTAATCACAATGGAACTACAATTGAAATAATTCAAAAGAAGGTGGCGGAATATTTCTCAGTAAAAATTGCTGATTTAAAATCAACAGATCGATCAAGAAATATCGCCAGACCAAGACAAATAGCCATGTATTTTGCTAAAAATTTAACCAGTAAAAGCCTGCCGGATATTGGTCGGGAATTTGGTGGAAAAAATCACGCCACTATAATTCATGCAGTAAAAAAAGTTGAAGAGTTAATGTTTAATAATCCTGCTTTTGCCATGGATGTTAAAAAGATTGAAGAACTCATTAATTCTTAATTGGCAGAAATAAATTTTTTAGCCTATAAAATGCTTTATCAATTATCTGGAATCGATGAAATTATTAGCGAAACACCGATAAATCGCTTGAATAAATCCTCTAATCCTGTTTTATCTGTAGAAATAGTAGAGATTGTACAAGTAGAAAAACAGATTCAAGAAAATTCAGTTTTAGCAAAATCTTTATTAAAAGATAATTTTAGCAGCATGAGTCAAGATCAGGCTATTGCTGCTCTTGTTAAAAAACAGCAAAATAATTACAACATGGAAAGTCAGAATCTTTTAGTGCCCATTTCGCAGATTGTAGCCCAAGTAAAAAAGATAGTAACTCAGATTGATAATCTAAAAGATTTGGAAAAGGCAGTGCATGATTTTGATGGTTGCCCTTTAAAGAAAATGGCCACTAATACAGTATTTTGTGATGGCGATCCTGAGTCAAAAGTAATGGTTATTGGTGAAGCTCCAGGTAATAATGAAGATCTACAAGGTATTCCTTTTTGTGGTGATAGCGGTAAGTTACTAAATGAGATGTTTGCTTCTATTGGTATACCTAGAGAAAAAATTTATATTACAAATTCTCTATTTTGGAGACCGCCGGGAAATAGAAGGCCAACTGATGATGAGCTTGCTATTTGTAAGCCGTTTGTTGAAAAACATATTGCCTTAGTTGCACCGAAATTAATCGTATTAATGGGTGCAACTGCTATGTATAGCGTTCTTGGTTCAGATGATGCAATTAGCAAGATTAGAGGAAAGTTTCTTGATTATAAAAATCCATACTTGTCTAGTCCAATTAAGTCTATTACCTTGTTTCATCCATCCTATTTAATGCGTCAATCTTCCAAAAAAAGATTAGCTTGGGCGGATATGTTAGAAATTAAAAAATTTTTACAAAATTAAAATGAATGGGGAAAGTAAATATATGCTTCCAATTGGATTCTATGATTTATTAGGATTGGAAGCAGAAGTAAATGCTGAAAGTATCAATATTTTATTATCAAGATTTTCCAGTTACGGCTATAATCTAATAAAACCCCCTTTAGTTGAATTTGAGGAAAATTGGCAGAAAAATCCAAAATTTGGTGGATTTTCTTTTAAAATGATAGATGTTTTTTCTAATAAAACTTTGTTAATTAGAAGTGATATAACTACTCAAATTGCTAGATTGGCCAATAACAAGTTAAAAGATGAGCCTTTGCCAATGCGATTAAGTTATGTTGGTGATGTTTTAAAAGTTAAAAATAATGATTTACATGCTGATAGGCAGTTAACTCAGGTGGGTATTGAATTGATTGGTTCCGATTCTAATCTGGCTAATTTAGAAGTTTTAAATGCTACTTTAAATGGATTGGAAGATATTAAAGTACCAAATTTATTAATCGATTTTTGTCTACCGCAGTTTTTAAATTATGTAATTGCCGAATTAAAAATTGCTAAATCTTCAGAATTGAAATATGCAATTTTAGAAAAAAATATTTCTAAAATAAAGGAATTCGGTGAAAAATATGCTGATACTTTAATTAAGTTAACTTTACCAAGTTCCAATATATTTGAAGTTTCAGAGCAAATTTTGAAATTACCGCTTTCCGATACAAGTAAAGAAAAAATAAAAAATTTACAAAAAATTGTTGGATTTGTAGAAAAAAATTATTCAGCGTTATCAGTTTCAATTGATATTTTTGGTGATAGTGATTTTAGTTATCATGAAGATATAGCATTTACTATTTTTGAAATTAATTCTTCTTGTATAGTTGCAAAGGGAGGTAGATATAGAGTTAATAATAAAATAGCTGCAGTTGGAGCTACAATTTATATTAATAATTTAAGAAAAATTTTAGTTAAAAAAACTAGAGATAATAAAAAGAAAATTCTGATAGCTAAAGCCGATAAAACAAAATTGTTAAGTTTCCAAAGCGATGGTTATATAACATTTAGTTCAATGTTAGAAGATTGTAATGAAATAAATCTTAAAATAGAAGCTAAGAATCTGGGATGTAATTTTATGTATTTTAATGATTTGATAATGGAGATTTAATTTATTTCTTGGGGTTCGGACATAAAAAAACCGGCTATTAAACCGGTTTTTTATTTATTGAATAGTAGTTACGGCGCGTCTATTTTTAGACCAAACTGCTTCGCCAGTTCCAACTGTAGCTGGACGTTCCTTACCATAGCTTACCACTCTTACTCTAGAACTGATAATTCCGCCCTGAACTAAATAGTTCTTAACTGAATTGGCTCTTTTAGCGCCAAGAGCAATATTATATTCCCTAGTACCTCTTTCATCACAATGCCCTTCAATTACAACTTTAATTGAGATATCGCTTTTTAGCCAAGCAACTTGATTATCAAGAACTTTCTTTGCATCTGGAGATAAACCAGAATTGTCGAGATCAAAATAAACTTTATCTGATACTTCAATAACTTCTTCAGAAGAGGCTGCTAAAGCCTCATTTTGTTTATTAATGGCTTCAGCGGTTGCTTCATTTTCAATTGGTTTAAATTCTTGAGTCTTTTCCTCATCGACAGATGTAACTCTTGATCCATCTTGATTCGATATTTCATTGTCTGCAATTTTACCACGACAAGAAGAAATGGTTAAAGCTAAAAGGAGACAAAATAATAACTTATGTAACATAATACACCTCGTTTGCAAAGAAGTTTGCGACAAATATTTGGAAAAAATTTAATAAAGATTCTCCAATTAAGAAGCCAATTGTCAAGAAGATATTACCAATTTTTATCAAACTAATGATTATTAAATAAATTCGTAAAATGATCTTGATCAATTTTTAGTTAATTTTTATTTATCTTCGCCCTTGACCGCAGGATCTGTTGCTGAAGTTGTAGCTTTTTTATCTGATGCTGCAGGATCTGTTGCTGAAGCTGAAGCTTTTTTATCTGATGCTGCAGGATCTCCTGTACTTTCAGGCTTACTTAATTCTTTGGCAGGATTTTTTCCTTTATTTCCTATAGATCTGGCAACAGAGGTTCCTTTTTTGCCTACTCCGGATGCGATTTTTTTACTTAAACCCATAGCTCTTTTTTGTATTCCTCTAGCTGCTCCAAAGCTTTTAGTGGCCATTTCCATGGCGCTAATTCCAGCACCTTTCAATTCTGCACCACCAGTCAATGTTGCTGCTAAATTAGTTATTTTTTCTAAAAATTGAGTAAAGATAAATAAAATAAAGGCAGCTTTAATAACGGTAGTTAATTTATCTGAAGTAATTCCAACCAATATAGGTATTCCAATTCCAATAGCTTCAAATCCGTCAAAATTTTTAATTTCAGCTATCTTGAATATACAATATAAACTATCAGTATCAGCGTCATCATTACATATGATATTTTTAGGTGCGTTAATACCATCACCTTCGAATCTGGCGCTTCCAATTATTGTTATATCAAAGATGCTTACTAGTATCCCTAAATAAGCAAATAAGACTATTGGTTGTAAGGCAAAGCTGATCAAATTTTTACGCCATTTTGTAAATACGCCCTCCGTTCTTTTAAATAGAGATAGGGTTATAGTTATTGGGGAAACGTAAATCATTAGAACTATGGCAATGGAGGACATTAAAAAGATGTGTAAGGCTCTTACAGTTAGAGAAATCATAAAAAATGCACACATATATCCTGCGATGATAAATACAATTCCAAGACCTCCAGTAAAGAATCCGGCAATTGTCATTCTAATTATATTTGGCACAGTAACTTCTGGTCCAAAACCAAGAGCTTTTGCTATTTTGCAATCAAGTGTATCCCATATTTTTAAATATTCTTTTCCAGGAGAATAAGAAGGCTTTGTATATCTAGTTTTTTCCTTATCGTCATTATAGTTATATCTTGGGAATTGGCACCCATCAAGTTTGTATTCTGGTTTACCAGCATCAGGTTGCATAACTATATTGGATATAGATGTTCCTGCATTAAATATTCCGTTAAAAAATGTAGTTTGCCAAGCATTACCTAAAGCAAAATAACTAACTAAACCTAATTTTATCACAAACATTGATATATCTTTTCTGTCCATTAACTTGCCACCGAGTAATATATTGATGCCGATAATGGTAATTGCAATTGTGAGGCCAAGTTTTATGACGGTTCTTAGTCTTGCCTGAATATCTTCAAAAATTGAAGTTCCTGGTGCTGTTTCCCCTTTCTTATAAATATAACCGCTTGAACATATATCGTTAGCTGGCTCCTCATCTGGATTTTTACAAGCGCTATGACCGGCTTTATGCAAAAACATATTTTCCATAGTTTCTTTAAAACACTGAGCCATCGGTGCTGAAAAATTTCTGCCACTAATTGGCAATAAGCCCGCATCATAACTGTAGTTGTTTTGGGAATCTCCCTTCATGTCAAAGCAT
>CAMDAI010000023.1 GCA_945888585.1 Rickettsia typhi
GATGGTTCAAGTGATAAAAAAACTGATTTTAATCAAGATAAAGATTTAGAAATTAGTAATGAATTATCAGGCATAATTAAGGATTTAGATTTTAAGGTAAAACCAAATTCTCTGGTAAAACATCCAGAGGGGTTGAAGTTATTGCAAAAATCAAAGATTGCTGTAGTTTGATGATAAGTTTTATCTCTTTGAGATAAAACAATGCGACACGAGAGACGGGCATTATTGGGAAGTTTTCATTTTAATATGTCTAGGAACAAGTGGGAATTAAATATTAAATCGGAGTTTAGAAATGAAAGTTTTTTTGGGAGCGGTTGGTAAAGTTGCTAATAAGATTGGTGACAATTTTACTGAATATTTTACTGAAGAAGAATTCGAAAAAGAATACACTAAGAAAATCAAAGAATACGAAAATTATTTGGAAAAATGGTACAAACTTCAACATTATCTAGATGATGATACAAAGAAAAAGTTAGAATCTTTTTATAATAAATTTAAATCTTTAGAAGATAAAATAAAAAATTTTAAGACAGAAAATAATTTTGAAAAATTAATTGATACTACAAAAGAAGGTTCATTTAAAAAAAGAATGCTTGAATTGAAAGCGCAATATTCGACTCTAGTAGAGGGGAATTTTTTTGAAAAAATTCAAAAAGCAATATCAGAAAAAGAAAGAGCAGACAAAGAAAGAGCAGACAAAGAAAAAGCAGACAAAGAAGAAGCATTATTATCAGTTAAAAACCACCATAAATTGGTTCCTGTAGTATTGACTGATTCAGATGATGTTATTCCAGAAGATGTTATTCCAGAAATCCTTATTGATTATGATTTAGATGGTGATCTAGAAGTGGAAGAAGAAGAAGTACTTTCTAATCAAAAAGAAATCGAACTTTCTAAAAAGCTTGAAAAACTAATCACTAACAATACTAAAATTAAAAATCAAAAAATCTTACATTCTATTGGATATCTGTTAATTTCAAAAGGTTTCCTCAATGACGGAAAATTTAAAGAGATAGAAAACGATTTTCAAAAAATAAATATTCTTCTTGATGAATTATTAGATAAAACTTTTTATCCCGACAAAAAAACTACAGGCCATGATATTTTATCTATTAAAGATAAGATTTCGGCATTAGCTAACAAAGATAAAGAACTAATATCAAAACATATTAGAACCCTTAGTACTGAGGAGGCAGAACTTAATGAAAATAAAGAAATATTAAAAAAAATCATTGTTGAATTAGGAGTTGAAGAAAAAGATATTTATCCATTTATAAATCAACTTTTCTTTAAAATTGATCTAACAGGTAATGATCCTAAAAAATATCAAGAAGCCAATAAAAAAATAAAAAATATAATTAAAGATGAAGCTGAGGCAGAAGTAGAAATTAAAGATTTAATTGATGAATATTTATTGGAAGAAATAGGAGGTGAGGAAGTTGGTGATTATATTGATGTATTAGATATTGCAAAAAAGTTTGCAATATTTGCAGATAAAAATCAAATAAAAGAAAAAATAAAGTCGATTAAATTAGAGATTAAAGATAAAATAGAAAATAGTCGAACATTAATCTGTAATGATAAAAATAATGATAAGTTTGATCAAATATTTAAATTACAAGAAAAATCCAAAAAATATTATTATAATCCAGATGATTTAGAAAAATTAACAAAAGAAGCTGATCTGGATGTATTAGGTAAATTGATGAAGGGGGAATTGGGTAATCTTTTTGAAGACAAAAAACATTCATTACTTAACGAAAACAAGATCGGAATTGCTAATTTAAAATCGGAATTAGAAGCATTAGAATCTCCAATAAAAAAAGATAGCATAAAAAGTTGTGTACAAAAGATTGATAATAAATCAGCTGGAAAACTAGCTGTGGAAATTATTAAATCTAATAATTCTGATGAAAATAAAACATCTATTGTGAGTTTATTAAGTGCTGATTTAGATAAGAAAAAAAAAGAAGAAGCACGAGGAAATTTGAAAAATGCCATAGTTGATGCTGTCCATGAATCAAAAATAAATGCACCATTTACAAAAAAAAATATTGGGGATGATTTAACAAAATTAAAGCCAGATGGTTTTCCTAAAAACCTCGAAAAAATTAAAGAGGTTGTGGATATAATTGGTGAAGATGCTCTAGATGGAATAATAGATGTTTTAAAAAATGCGGAACAGAATATCTCTTCAGAAGCTCAAGATGTATTACGGTCAGGAAATCATAAAGAAATTAAGAAAGCATTAAATGATGCATTAGAAAAATATAAGAAAGAACAAATATTAGTTAAAAAAAGGGAAGTTAAAAAAACTTTAGAAGCCAAGCCATTTTTAATTAATTTTGAAGATGAAGAAAATAAAGTGCTAAAAAAATCACTCATAGGAGATAATGAGAATGATTTAAAAAATGCAATAATTTCATCTATTGAGAAAGATCCAGATTGGTTAGATAGAGATGATTCTGCAGATTTTATGAGATTTGCAAATGGTGCCATTGATGTTTTAGCGGATGGAGATACTGCTTCGGAATTAATAGCAATATTAAAAAATAATATAATTTTAAAAATCGAATCTAAAGTCGAAGCTAAAAAAGTAACAAGTTCAGTTTTTGACAGATTTGGTACAAAAAAAGATTGGCTTAAAGTAATTGACCAAGAACCTAAATTTTCGGCTAAAGCTGTACAAATGCTTGATTCGACCAATGGTGGAAAAGATTTGCTGAAATATGCACTAAAAAGTAAAACATTTGATTTTGATGCTGGTGATTTTTTAAAAATTCTCCAGGATTTGCAAAAAAAAATTAACGATAGTCAAGAATTAGCAAGGAAAAACAAGGAAAAAGAAGCTATTGGAATAATAAAAAGCAAAGGCAAGGAAAAACTTAAAAATCTTTTGCAAGTACATGGTGATTCAATTGATTTGATGGTGGAAAAATACCAATTTACAATGGAAGATCTAGGCAAAATAATTGATGATAAAACCACAGATATTCTGCCAGACGATTTTTTAAATTTGAAAAATTCTTTGTTAAACTTAGAAGAAAAATTTGAAGAATTAACTAAAATAGTGTATGATGATGCTGTTGTTGTGGATGGTGAGGATTTATATGTGCAAAATAAAAATGGTAATTCAAGAAAAAAATATATAGAAGAAGAAATTACAGCCTTATTAGAATCTCCGATAGGCTCTAAGCCTAGTGAACCTAAGCCTGGTGACCCTAAGCCTGGTGACCCTAAGCCTGGTGACCCTAAGCCCCCTAAGCTTGGTGACCCTAAGCCTGGTGGCCCTAAGCCCCCTAAGCCTGGTGACCCTAAGCCCCCTAAGTCTGGTGACCCTAAGCCTGGTGTTGCATCTACCGAAACAAATTACTATATGCTTGGTGCTTTTCATCAAAAAATTGAAGCTGATAGAGCTAATCCAGATGGAAAAGGTGAAATTTATTTTTGTTATGTACAAGAGCCAGGTGGCGATACTAAGAATTCTACTGCTATCGATGATGATAGTGAACCACCAGAAGGATGGATAAGAAATCCGCATTTAGTAGCTAGTTTTTCTGAAGGTAGTAGAAAAAGAGTTCTTGATGCTGCCTTATCAGGAGAAGATTTTGAGTTGGAATACATAATAAATAAAAGACCTGATAATAAATATATTCAAGACGCTACATCTAATTTAATGACTGGATATTTCTTTGAAAAGGCAATTGGTAGCGAAATTGTGAAGAAGTCCGATAGCATAATCAAAATTTTAGAGTCAAGTGCTGGAACCGGCTTTTTTGGTGGTGCTAAATACAAGTTAACCGAAGGTGTAAAAGCGCTTATTCTTGGTGGTCATCCGCCAATTCCGGTAAAATTCAATGAAAAAGAAGGTGTAGCAAAAGTTGCATCAGTAAATGTTTTGGAAAAATCTGGTGATGGCAAGCAGGCAAAGCTAGCTTTTATTGTACCAGATGATAAACAGTGGCCTAAGGATTTTCTTAATATTCGTTATGTTCATATTCCAGGAACGGGAGAGAATAATCATTCTTTGAAAGTAAAAGTAGAATTAGTTAGAAAAGACAATACTGAAATTGATGGGGTTAAGTATAATAGTGGTGACATTGTCATTCATAAAAATCCTTATGAGATGAGGGAAAATAGTTTTGTAGAATTAACAAAGAAGGGCAAGAATCGATATACAAAAAAAGAAATGGAGTTAATGAAGGGAATGCAAATTTCCTGCACGTTGCTTCACGGTGATAATGAAGGTCGTGTAACTTTAAAAAAGATTGCAGTAATGGATAATGGCATATTATTTACGGCAGGAGTTTCAAGTGTAAAGGGGTTGAACGAGAATGAAGCGATATTGCTTTATAAGGATCAACAAAAAAAACTTTCACGAGATAAAAAAATACCATCAATAATGAATTCAAAATTATCTTATGATAGCCCTAATGAGAATGAGGATATTGATTGTCCTTGTCTTGATAGTGATTATTTTGATATAGAAACCGAGGAACAAACAGAAATTAATGAATTAAAAATAAAGATTTCCAATAATGATAAACTCTTTAACTCTTTTAAAGAGCTTGAGTTTTCTGATAAAGACAAAAATCCAGATAGAGTTATAGAGTTTGATTTAACAGAGTGCAGCGAAGAAATCATTGAATTTGCTTTTGCAAAAATGAAAGAAAAAAAATTTAATATTAGTGAATTGAAATTAATAAATATAGATAAAGCATCTCCGAAAATGATAAAATGTTTAACTGAGAGTTGGGGGGGCGTTAAAATTGAAGAATTGGAGTTAATTACCAGTGATGGTATTAGTGCACTTCCTGATTTTAACGAACGTGAAGAAGATGAGCAAGGTATTTATCATTATATAATCAAACCAATTAAAAGTGCCCTAGGAGATCCGAATTGTTTGGTTGGTTATGCTAGATTTGATGAAAAAGTTTCTAATAACACGGAATATGATAAGCAATTTTCACGAGCAATACAAGTTACTAGGCGAATAAATGTTGTACGTCATAATCAGGGAACAAAGCAAATATTAAGTTTAAGCGATGTTGATTCTGATGAGGTCGGTAAGCAGCAATTTAAAAATAAAGTAATGAAATTAGTTAGTAGCTCTGATCTATTCAAACTTAAAGAACTAAAAGTTAGTAATCATGATATCAATGATGAGGAAGCTAAGAATAACAAACATCTAAAACTAAAGAAGGATGGTACAATGATTATCGAGCGGCCAAGCACCAGTGTTAGAGCTGAGGAGTGGGAAAAGCTTATTTTACCTAAATGTTCAGAAAGGTCTGCTGGTAGTACTTGAACATTGATATTTTTAATACTGGTATTACACCTAATTTAAGAATTCATCGACTTAAAGAATTCCTCATTAGTTTTGGTATTATCTAATTTTTGTAGTAAAAATTCCATTGCATCTACTGAGCTCATCGGGTTAACAATTCTTCTGAGCATCCAAGTTTTAGAAAGAGTAGCTCTGTCAACTAAAAGCTCTTCTTTTCTAGTGCCAGATTTAGTGATATCAATAGCTGGAAACACTCTTTTATCAGATAATTTACGATCAAGAATAATTTCGGCGTTGCCGGTTCCTTTGAATTCTTCAAAAATAACTTCATCCATTTTAGAACCAGTATCAATTAAAGCAGTGGCAATAATAGTTAGTGATCCACCTTCTTCAATATTTCTAGCAGTTCCTAAAAATCTTTTTGGTTTTTGCAAAGCGTTAGAATCAACACCACCGGTTAAAACTTTACCAGATGAAGGAATAACAGTGTTGTAGGCGCGAGCTAATCTGGTGATGTTGTCAAGTAAAATAACTACATCTTTTTTAGCTTCAACTAGCCTTCTGCCTTTTTCAATAACCATTTCAGCCAATTGAACGTGACGAGTTGCAGGTTCATCGAAAGTTGAACTAACCACTTCACCTTTAACTGATCTGATCATGTCGGTTACTTCTTCTGGTCTTTCATCAATTAGAAGAACTATCAAAATAACTTCAGGATGATTAGTAGAAATTGCATGAGCAATATTTTGCATTAAAGAGGTTTTACCAGTTTTGGGAGGAGCAACAATTAAAGCTCTTTGACCTTTGCCAAGAGGACAAATCATGTCGATAACTCTGGTGCTATGGTCAGCAGCTGGCTTATCCATTTCCAATTGCAATTTTTTATTTGGATAAAGCGGAGTTAAATCGTCAAATAATATACGATTTCTGATTTTTTCTGGAGCGCCAAAATTTACTTCATTGACTCTAAGTAGAGCAAAATATCTTTCGCCTTTTTTAGGTGCTCTAACTTGGCCTTTTACGGTGTCGCCAGTTCTAAGACCAAATCTTTTAATTTGACTTGGAGAAACATAAATATCATCTGATCCAGCACAATAATTGGCCTCAGGAGATCTTAAAAAACCAAATCCATCTTGTAAAACTTCTAATACGCCATCGCCAATAATAATATTGGAAGGATTTTTATCGGAAAATCCTTTAAGGATATAGTAAATGATGTCTTGTTTGCAAAGGTCACCAATATTTTCAACGCCATATTCTTTGGCAATTTCAATTAATTTTTCCGGGTTTTTGGCTTTAAGAAATTTTAATTCCATAATGTCACCAGAATCAGCATTACGCCCTGATTCTAATTTGCCATTTTCTTCACTTGATTCATTTTCTTGATTAATTTCAAGATCTAATTTTTTTTCTTCTATAGTAGAAGTTTGGGCCTGTTGAGCTTGAGATTGCACAGCTTGTGGCTTAAGAGATAAGGTGTTTGATGAAGATTCCATGGGAAACTAACGGTTAATTAATAATTATTGTATAGAAATGAAAATGCACCAATTAAACTGTTTAAACAAATGGAGCCCAAATGAACTATATGATCGAAATTCAGGATTTATCTAAGAAAATTCTATTTGAGAAAACGGATTTAAAAAGTGGGTGTTATCAGGAAATTTACGATAACTTCGAGGGATGTTATTTTGATTATATTGCAATGTCAATATGAAAATTTGCATTAACTTTTTAATTTGCATTTAGGAAATCCTTATATAGAATCCGCTCAGTCAATTCCTGGCCTAAATTTATCCCAAGTTTTTCACGCCTTCGCTTTGCGAGCGGCCAAAAAACATGGTTTTTTGTTATACCAAACCTCATTAAAGATGAGCCTTGGTATTAGGTCTCCACAATAAATCAATTTAATACACTACTATGTCAACTTTAAGCAAATTTAGGGAATTGGGTCTATCCGATAATATGATCGAAGCCCTTAGAAAAAAAGGTTTTGAAGAGCCAACTCCAATTCAAGCATTAACTATTCCATTCTTATTAAGCGGCACTAAAGATGTGGTTGGACAAGCTCAAACCGGAACTGGAAAAACTGGTGCTTTCGGTATCCCATTAATTGAAAATATTGTTCCTGGTTCTGGTCATGTTAAAGCATTAATTATGACTCCAACAAGGGAATTAGCAGTTCAAGTTACTGAAGAAATTAGTTCGCTTTGTTTAGATAAATCAACCAGAGTAATTTCTATTTATGGTGGTCAGCCAATTGAAAGACAAATTGACAGATTAAAACGTGGTGTTGATATTGTAGTTGGAACCCCAGGGCGTATCATGGATCATATGGAGCGTAAAACTATTAATCTTTCTAAGATTGAATATGTGGTTTTAGATGAGGCTGATGAAATGTTAAATATGGGTTTCGTTGAAGATATCGAAACTATTTTAGGTGCTACTCCTAAAGAAAAGAGAATGTTACTTTTCTCAGCAACTATGCCAGACAATATTATGCGCTTGGCTAAAAAATATATGCGAGAATATGAAGTTGTTTCAGTAAAAAGAGATCAATTAACTAAAAATAATATTCAGCAAATTTATTTTGAAGTTTCTGGATCAGAGAAATTTGAAGCCTTATATCGTATTATTGATGTAGAAGATCATTTTTACGGCGTAGTTTTCTGTCGTACTAAAATTGATGCTGATGATATTGCCAGTAAGTTAGTTAATCGTGGCTGTAGAGCTGAAGCACTTCACGGCGACATTTCTCAAGGTCAAAGAGAAAAGATTCTACAAAAATTTAAAGATAAAAAAATTACTGTTTTAGTAGCAACTGATGTGGCTGCCAGAGGAATTGACGTTGATAATTTAACTCATGTTATTAATTATTCTCTGCCGCAAGATCCAGAATCATATATTCATCGTATTGGAAGAACTGGAAGAGCTGGAAAATCTGGAACAGCAATTACTTTAATTACCCCATCAGAATATAGAAAATTACTGGGCATTCAAAAAATTGCTAATACTAAAATTACTAAGCATGAAGTTCCTAACGTTAAAGATGTTATTAACAGCAAAAAAGAAAGAATTAAAAGTTCAATCACGGCCATTATTGCTCATGGTAATTTTGAAGATTTGAAAGATATCTCAAAAGAAATTCTAGAAGGCAATGATGCAGAAGTTGCAGTTGCAGCCCTACTTAGACACGCTTTCAAAGAAGAATTAAATGAGCGTAATTATAATGAAATTGGCGCTTATAAAAAGAATAAGGATTTTTATTACGATGATCGTAGTCCAACTGGATATTCAGATAGCCAAGGTGGCAAAAGAAGCTATGTTGATCGCAAAGGAACAGCTAGACTTTTCGTTGCTAGAGGTAAAGCTGATGGTATGGATCCAAGAAAATTGGCCGAATTTATTCAAGCTGAAACTGGTGTAAGTCAAAGCAAAATTGAGGATATTAAAGTTCTAGATGCATTCTCATTCATTGCCGTACCCTTTGAAGATGCTGAAAAAATCTTGCATTCTTTCCAAAATGCCGGAGGTAGATCAATAGTTTCTCATGCTAAAGAAAAAAGTGAGGGAGGAGAGCGTCGTTCTGACAGAGGAGATCGTTCCGAGAGAAGATCTTTCGGTGATAAAAAGCCATTTAATAAGAAACCTTTTGGTAAGAAAAGAGACTACTAATCTTTAGTAAATATTTCTGGATTGCTTCCCCCTCGGTTTGCAATGACGTATAAATTTTTATTTTAGTCATTGCGAGACATTTATGGCGGGGCAATCCAGAAATTATCTAATTTTCTGACTTTGCTGGTTTTTTAAATTTTTCTAAAACTCTATTTTTAAATGACAGAATTTTAGCCAAGAGATAGGCGGTTGAAAATACTACCAAGAAAAGAAATATCATTACTAAAGAAGCAGTTAGGCTATCAGTTTTGATTTCATATCCAAACCAATTAATTAAAACTGAGCCATTATTGCTTGCAAGCCATGTTATACTGGCTGAAATTAAAATTGACCAAATTAAAAATCGAATAATTTTAAACATTGCTGAGTTCTTTTAAGTAAGAAAGAATTTCGCCAGTGATTTTTTGTAAATCAGCGGCATTTTGTAAATCAAAATTAATTTTAACTAGAATTGGCTGATAGTCTTGACCTAATGTAGAAAGTAGATTTATAGCCTGTTCATATCTTTCTTCTACAATTAATTTCTCGGTTTGAAAAATAATAAAATCAACATTTTGTTCTGGTTTTTTAACAATTCCATCAACTCTTCTAATTGTAATTAATTTAGCAATATTATTCCAAATTTTGCCAATAGTACCGACATCTTCCGGATTGCTATATTTTGATGCAATAATTTGTGGAATTATATTGGAAAAATTTTTACCAATTTCCTCACTATGTTTGGGAGAATTTTTTAAAACTGCTTTTAATTTTTCGACTTTGTTATTTAAAACTAAATCGCCCGCTGATAGAGCTTCAAGCTTTCCTAAATTGTCTTCGTAATTTTTTCCCAATTCAAGCTGATTTTTCAATTCAACTAAAGCAATAATGATTTTTGGTAATTTATCCTGATTTTTGATTTTATCTAATTCAATTCTAAGAATTTGATATTGTTTTTGCAGCTCTTCAATTTGTAATTGTTGTTTGATAGAATTTACATCTCCATTATTTGTAGCTATGGAAGAGATGTCGCCATCAACATTTGAATTAGTATCGTAAATTTGAGTTTCGATATTGCTTAATTGATCTGCTGTTACTAATTTTGCTGCTTTTTTATATTGGTATTCGTCATGAATTTTTGCAGCAATAAATAAAATTGTGATGCATATAATCAGCCAAAATAACCTCTTCAAAATTTTGTTGAAGGGTTTTGTGTTAACAGTTTCAATTCCGTTATTATTACTTTTAGTCATTGTCTTTGATTATTTGAAAAATAAGCCCAGTTTTTTTAAAACCAAGTTTCTTGCAATATAAAGCAATATTTTTGCTTAAGCATAATAATTTTATTTTGATGAAATATTCAAGCAAATTATGTTTTAATAATAATTTATAAAAAGTTGTAGCAGTTTCTTTGGAATAAATTACAGCTAAGTTAATTTGGTTATTTTTAATTTGATCTATTAAAGAATTGGACAATTTAATTCTTCTAACAGTTTTGTAAGCAATGATTCTAATGGCTTTAAATCTTTTTTTTTCAAGTTTTTTAGCTATATCGATTGTAATAATTTCTCCCGATAAATAAATAATTAGACCTTTTTTAGAAGAGAGAGTTTTTAATGCTAAATTATAAAGTGAAGTAGCAGAATTATTAGCGGAAATTATATTATTGAATCCTAATTTCATTGCGGCATTTTTGGTATTCTCTCCAACGCTTAGAATTAAAGTATTTTTGGCTAAATTTAATTTTTTTAAAAAGCTGCAAGCGTTAGAGCTAGTTATAATAATTGCTTGAGGATTTTTATAAAATTTCTTTGGAGATTCTTTTTTGATAGAAAATAAAGACTCAATTACAGTTTCATATCCAATATTTTCAAGCTGATTAGCTAGAATTTTTGCTTCTTTTTTTGGACGAGTAATTAAGATTTTATTCAATTTTGCTTAAAATATTTTTAGCGTTCTTTTTAATTTCAAAACCAGCTTCAATACCGATTTTCTCTGCTTCATCTAGTGATCCAGTTTTGTAGGTTTCGTAAATTTCTTTGCCATCAGAGCTACAAATTAAAGCTTTTAAGTGTAATTTACCATTTTGATTTTGACAATATGCGGCCATTGGGGTTTTGCAACTGCCATCCATAATTTTTAAGAAAGCGCGTTCTGCTTTTACGCAAATATCACTAATTTCATCATTAATTTTTTTTACTAAATTTATGATAAATTCATCATTATCTCGAGCTTGAACACCAATTGCGCCCTGAGCTACGGCCGGCAGAATTTCATCAATGGAAATTGCTGAGTTAATATATTCTTCTTTGTTTATTCTTTTTAAGCCGGCAATAGCAAGAATAGTTGCATCTACTTGGCCTTGATCAATTTTTTCCAATCTGGTAGTTACATTGCCTCTAAAATTAACTATTGTAAGGTCGGGGCGTAATTTAAGCAAAAGTGCTTTTCTTCTTGATGAAGAGGTTCCAACTATTGCACCAATTGGCAAATCAGAAATTGATTTATATTTTTTAGAAATGAAAGCATCCCTGGGATCCTCTCTTTTGGTGATAGCAAAAATATCCAAACCTTGAGGAGACAGTGCAGGCATATCTTTCATGGAATGAACGGCTAAGTCGATTTCGCGTTCAATTAAAGCTTCTTCGATTTCTTTAGTAAAAAGACCTTTCCCACCAATATCACTTAGATTTTTATCTAAGATTTTGTCGCCAGTAGTTTTAAAGGTTATAATGGAAATTAAGTTTGAATTTTCTTTATATTCTGGCGCAGTGTCCAAAATTAAATTTTTAATCTGATTTGCTTGAGCAAGTGCTAACTTACTTTCTCTTGTTCCAATATTAATACTTCTTATATTAGACATGAGAGAAGCAAAATTTGAGGTTAGCCCTGTCTAGCTTTGAATCTTGGATTTACTTTATTAATAACAAATAATCTGCCTTTTCTACGAACAACTTTGCAGTTTTTGTCTCTTTTTTTAGCTGATTTAATTGAATTATATATTTTCATCGCGTTTATTAAGCTTTTAAGCTCTTA
>CAMDAI010000024.1 GCA_945888585.1 Rickettsia typhi
ATTTGGACCATCAGTTACCATATATTCCGAAGCAATTTGTTTAGTTTCCGCTTCAGAAAAACCAATATCCTGCAAGTTACGATAAGAAAATAATTTTAAACTGTGACAGGCTGAACAAACTTCTTTATAAACTTGATAACCTCTTTGAATGGATTGTTTATCTGTTCTTCCTAAAAAACCATCGAATTCCCAATCAATTTGTTTAGGATGAAGAGCAGCAGTTGCACCTTCTCCACCAGAAGCAAAAGTATTATTTACAGAAAAAATAATTACTAAAATTAAGGTTGATAGAATTATGTTTTGGTATAATTTTTTCATTTAGAACTTATGAATTATGGATTGAAAATTTTTGATTTTACCGTCTTTAACCTCAACACCCTCTTTCTTTAAAAGCGCAATCTTTTTATCAACACCAAAAGCATATCCGCTAATTCCCCCATCAGATTTTACTACACGATGACATGGTACTTGTGGTGCATTCGGATTAGCGCCAATAATTTGACCAATTCCGCGATAAGATTTAAAATCTAATTTGTCGGCAAGAACTTTATAAGTTGTAACTTTTCCTTTAGGAATTTTTTTTAACAAATCATAGCAATCTTGTTTAATGGTCATATTTAATGGCTCCTTTTATAATCCTCATCAATTGAATCTGGAAGTGGTAAGGTTTTTTCAAATTTACCTAATAATGGCAGAATTACTAAAAAATAAGCGAAATAATATAGAGTAGCGAAGCGTGAAGCCACAACATACCATCCATCAGCCGGAGATTTTCCAAGCCATCCTAAAAGGATAAAATTTATAATAAATACAGCAAAGAGCCATTTAAACATTGGACGATAAGCACCACTCTTCACTTTACTTGTATCTAGCCAAGGTAAAGCAAATAAAATAGCAATAGCACCAAACATCATTAACACTCCACCTAATTTATCAGGAATACCACGTAAAATGGCATAAAATGGTAAAAAATACCATTCAGGCACGATATGTGCAGGAGTTACCATTGGATTAGCAGGAATATAATTATCTGGATGTCCTAAAGCATTTGGAAAAAAGAAAAGAAAATAGGAAAAGATTGATAAAAATATACCAAATCCAACGAAATCTTTTACAGTAAAATATGGATGAAAAGGAATAATGTCTTTTTTAGTTTTAATATCAACGCCAGCAGGATTGTTTGATCCAACTTTGTGAAGGGCAACTAAATGAAGCAAAACCGCACCAACAATAATAAAAGGTAGTAAATAATGGAGAGCAAAAAAACGATTCAGGGTTGGATTATCAACTGAATAACCACCCCATAGCCAGATTACCACTGATTTACCTACAACCGGAATAGCAGAAAATAAGTTAGTGATAACAGTAGCACCCCAAAAACTCATTTGACCCCAAGGAAGTACATAACCCATAAAGGCGGTTGCCATCATCAAAAGGAAAATTAAAATTCCAAACCACCATAATAATTCTCTAGGGGCTTTATAAGATCCATAAAATAAACCTCTGGCAATATGAGCATAAACAGCCACAAAAAACATAGAAGCACCAACCGCATGAGTATAGCGAATCAACCAGCCATAATTAACATCACGCATAATATGCTCAACTGAATTGAAAGCCATATTAGTGTTTGGAGTATAATGCATTGCCAAAATAATGCCGGTTAGAATCTGAATTACTAAAGCAATTCCAGCAATTGAACCAAAACTCCACCAATAACTTAAATTTTTTGGATAAGGATGTTTTAAAAAAGTACCTTCAATCATTGAAATAATGGGCAAGCGATCATTAACCCATTTAGCAAGCTTGGATTTTTCAGTTAGACTAACTTTTAAATCATTTTCAATATGATCAGACATGTTTTTTATCCAATTTTAATTACATTATCACTGACAAATTCATAAGGAGGAATTTCTAAATTTTTTGGTGCAGGACCTTTTCTAATTCTACCCGAAGTATCATATTGGGAACCATGACATGGACAAAACCAACCTTTATATTCACCTTCACCCATAATTGGAATACATCCTAAATGAGTACAAATTCCAACAGTAATTAACCACTCATCTTTACCTGGTTTAACTCTATCAGAATCTTTTTGTGGATCTCTTAATTCAGATAAATCAACTTCTGTAGCTGCGTTAATTTCTTCTTTAGTACGTCTTTTAACAAAAACTGGCTTACCACGCCACATGTATTTTTTTTCTTCACCAACTTTAATTCCTGAAATATCAACTTCTATTGAGGCCAAAGCCGCCACATCTTTGGATGGATTCATAGTATCAATTACTGGAATAATAGCACAAACTGCACCAACACCAGCAGCAGAAAAGGCAGCAGTGGTAATAAAGTCACGTTTACTTTTATCTTTTATTTCTTCATGCGTGCATGAATTATTACAATTTTCTTTTTCGCTCATCTTGAGAATTGATAATTAACTGGTGACAGACTAGACTAAACCGCCAGAAGAATAGATATTATTTTCAATTTATCAACTATGAATATTAAAACAGTTAATTGTCAAACTTTAAAAAATTGGCTAGAAAATGATCAGGTAATTTTAGTTGATGTAAGAGAAATCGAAGAAAATATGGGTTCTCATATTAAAGATTCGATTCTTATTCCACTTGGTTTTATTAGTTTAAATAAAATTCCTGATTTATCTGGAAAAAAATTAGTTATGCAATGCAGAAGCGGTAAAAGAAGTGCATCAGCTTGCGAAAAATTATTAACTGAAAATCCCAATTTAGACATTTATAATTTAGAAGGTGGAATTTTAGCTTGGGCATCTTGCAATTACCCAATTGAGACTAATAAATAAGCTAATCATAATTAGCTTATTATAATTTTAAGAACGCCGAATTATCGACGCCCCACAAAAGTGGGGATCCTCATATACCAAATCAATTGGTATTAATAAATTTTAGATTTAGCATATAAATGTTTGATCAAAATAAATATCAGCCCTTATCTGATAAATTAAGACCAAATTCTATCCAAGAAATTGTTGGTCAAGATCATTTAATTGGTAAAGATGGAGTTCTTACTAAAATTATCGAATCTAAAAAAATTCCCTCAATAATTCTCTGGGGTAGTGCTGGTTGCGGTAAAACTACTATCGCCAAAATTTTAGCCAAAACTATTAATCTTCATTTTGAAATGATTTCAGCTACTTCCAGTGGCGCGGCTGAATTAAAAAAGGTTTTTGAAAATTCAATTAAACGCAAAAAAGATGGTTTTGGCACCATTTTAATGGTTGATGAAATTCATCATTTTAATCGTCTACAACAAGATCTATTTCTACCTTATATTGAAGATGGCACAATAATTTTAATTGGTGCCACCACTGAAAATCCATCATTTGAACTTAATTCAGCTTTGCTTTCCAGATGTCGGATAGTAACTTTAAAAGCACTTGATGAGGAAGCACTACAAAAATTACTTGTTCGTGCTGAAGAAAATTTAAAAAGTAAATTGCCATTAACCAAAGAAGCTAGAACTGAGTTGATTTTAATATCTGGTGGTGATGGTCGTTACCTTTTAAATTTATGTGAAGAATTATTTTCTCATGGGAAAAATAAAATTTTATCAACAGAAAAATTATTAGAATTATTTTCCAGAAGAAGTGGTAATTATGATAAAAGTGGCGATGGCCATTACGGTTTAATCAGTGCTTTTCATAAATCCCTGCGCGGTTCTGATGCTGATGCTTCTCTTTATTATTTAGCCAGAATGTTAGTTGCCGGTGAAAATCCTTATTATATTTTGCGCAGATTAGTTAGGTTTGCTTCAGAAGATATTGGGCTGGCAGATCCAAATGCTGTTTTACAAGCACTTGCTGCTAAAGAAGCTTATGATTTTTTAGGTAGTCCAGAAGGGGATTTATCAATTGCAGCAGCAGTTATATATTGCGCAACCGCACCTAAATCAAATGCAGCTTATGTAGCTTATAATAAAGTTGTAATAGATGCAAAAAAATACAACTCCTTAAATCCTCCAAAACATATCATTAATGGACATACCAAAATAATGAAAGAACAAGGTTTTGGTGATGGTTATATTTATGATCCAGATACCAAAAATTCTTTTTCTGGCCAAGAATATTTTCCAGATGAGATGTTAAAAAATCGGCCCCAATATTACCTACCAAACCAACGTGGATTTGAACGTGAAATTGAAAAAAGATTGGAATATTGGACAAAATTAAAAAAAGAAAATGAATAAAATATTTTTTGTAACAGCAACCGGAACTGACATTGGCAAAACTTTTATAGTAGAAAAATTATGTCAGGAATTGATAAAAAAAGGTAAAAAATGTAATGCTATAAAGCCTATTATCAGCGGATTTGATATTGATGATTTAAATAATGATAGCGCCAAACTTCTAAAAATTTTAGGAAAAAAAAATAATTTAGAAAACATTAATGAAATTTCACCATGGCGTTTTAAAAAACCGTTATCTCCTAATATTGCAGCCAATTTAGAGAAAAAGCCGATCAATTTTTCTATGCTGATAAAATTTTGTCAAAAGCAAATTAAACTGGCGAAGAAAAATGACGAGTTTCTTTTCATTGAAGGTGCCGGAGGAATAATGACGCCAATTTCCAATAATAAAACTTTTTTAGATTTAATAGAGAAATTAAAAATTCCAGTAATTTTAGTTATTGGTGATTATCTAGGAACTATAAGTCATAGCCTAACTGCAATTAAAGTAATTGAAGCAAAAAATATCGAGATTGATCACATAATCTTTAATGAAAAAACTAAAAGTACAATTAATCAAAAAATTATAAAAACCTTAAAAGGTTTCACTAAAATTAATATTCTAAAAAGTTGATTTTAGAGAGTTACTTATTCTTCTCGGTTTTCAATCACAGCCAGTTTGACACTTTCTCTTGATATGGAAGATTCATCTCTGGCAATCTCAAATTTAAGCTGTCCAATTTCCTGTTGAATCTTTTCAGAATCCTTATCTGGGTCATTTTCTAATTTTGCTAATTTTGATTCAGCCTCTCTTAGTCTTTGCTCTAATTTTCTTAAATTTATTTCGACTGCTTCTTTATGATTATCTTTGAATGCTTTAGCTGCTCCAGCTACATCATCAATAATTGAATCATCTTGTTTAAATTTACCTACTATAGAATCCAAATTACTTTTAGCCTGAATCAAATCATCAATTCCATTTTGATTTCCAATAATAGAATCGGCTTTTTTATCTTTATCCAATTCAGGAATATGCTCTTTAAATGCTTCTGATGCTTTCTCTACAACATCAATATTTTCACCTTTCTTAAGCCCATCTACTGCAGAATCCAGATCTTCTTTAGCTTTAATTAATTTATCGTCTTCAGGAAGCTGCTCTTTAAATTTTCTAGCGGCCTTTTCTATTTCTTCAGCACTTCCTATACCTTTTTTAAGTTTATCTATTGCAGAATCCAGATCTTCTTTGGCTTTCATTCTAGGATCTGGATCATCAGGAAGACCTTTCGATTTTTTCTTATCCTCATCAGATATGGCCAAATCAGCTTTTCTTCTATTCTCCAATTCAACCAATTCTAATTTAGTATAATCTTTAATCTTATCAGCTAATCTTTCTTCTTCTTTTCTTTTAATTTTTTCAATCTCAGCTATGCTGTAAGAACTTTCTCCTTTTCTAATTTTTTCTTTTTCAGAATTATATCTTTTTTTAATTCCATCTAACTCTTTTGTAAAACCATTATGTATAAAATCGGTTCTGGCTTTAGTAACTTGTAAATCTTTTTTAGTAACTCTTTCCAAACTCTTTTTGTTTACCGCTCTATCAATAAAACCAATCCTTTTGTTAAGACTCCATCCTTTTGCAGTTTTAATGCCCAATGCGTCCGCAATTCCTCTACCTTTTTTATCCTGTAATTTCTCATAATGTTCCCTCCTTAAAAAGTCAGCTTGGCTTCTACTCGGATTATGTAAAGCTCCGCCAAATAAACTTCGATAACCCTTGGTCAAGCCGCTGAACTTTTTATCATCATATTTAGATTTATTTTTTAAAATTTCTGCTTCAGTATGTTCTAAATATTTGTTACGATGATCTGAATCACCAGAGAATTTTTTAACAGCTTCAGGAGAGCTGTATGTTCCACTCTTTTTCATGAAACCTTTCATATCTCTTAAATGATTCTCAACTGAACTTTTATCATAAAGATTTGATTCCGCCCATTTTCTAGCATTTTCCTTAATTTGATTAGTCATTTCCTTACCAAATAACGGCGTACCTTCTTTCTTTAATCTATCAGCTTCTGATTTAATGAATTTTTTTAGTGGTTCTTGTACTAATTTTTGATCAAGTCTATTTTCAATTGATTTTTGATTAATACCCAACATAGAAAATTTAGTATCATTTTCTAAACTTTTTTTGGCTAAACTTTCAGTTACAGATTTTCTTACATATTCATCCAAGCCCTTACCACTTAAACCACTTTTCTTACCAGAAGCCATAGCTTCCTTAATTGACCCATCAATTATCGAATCTCTCATTAAACCTCTTGGCCCTCTAAAAGGTATAGCATTTCCTATCGCTTCTAATACCTTGCCAACTCCCAAAGCTCTGGCTGCAGTCGCAGCCCCAGAAAGGCCTGATTTAATGGCAGAATAACCACTAGAAACAATATTACCCATAATATTTTTAGCCAAGCCAGTAGCGGAATTATTTGCACCCCCAAAAGCTGCACCACCGCTACTTGAAGCGGTTCCACTAATTGAGAGAAGGGCATTAGAAACACCTGATATCTTGCCCATTATAGTTTGCAAAAGAAAGATTAGTAATCCAATATCAATAAATGAAACTATCCATCCAACAAAACTTCTATCGGTTTCAGCTTTTAAGACATCTATACTAAAGAATCCTACGACTAACTTGCTAGTACAAGATTTGATACTTAAAAGATCCATAAATCCTTTATCAATCAATACCAAAAAGAGATAAAAAGTGATAAAAAGTAAAATAACTTCTAATGATCTTGCGCCCATAAATGACAACCATTTTTTAAACATCGCTGAAGTCTGATTAAATAGTGATGACAAAATAAATAGTGGTCCTAGAGCAATAACAAAAACCAATTTAAGCATTGCAGTTATGTAAATTAACGCTGCGGTAACAGAAACATAAACGAAATAAGCGATCAGAAAATAGGTTACTATAATATAAATTATACCAAACAAGCTAACGAGAAATAATCCCCAGATTTTTTTAGTAACCGCTATAGAAAATAGCTTTTTTATAACCACATCCACATAAGAAAACCTAGTTGCATTACTGGCCGACTCCGCTCTTTGCATTTGGGCAATTTTTACCATTGAAGTATCATCGCCATAAATTTGATCCGTAAAACTCATAAATATTGAGATTATGGAATCCATCGAATCTTTGAAAAAATTAACCACAATATGATCATACCAATACCAACTGGTTTCTGTCGTAAAAAATATAACCAAGCCAATTTTGATCACTCGATTTGATATTTCTTTTCTAGAAATTTCAACTACACCAGCCAAAACACCAATACCAAAAATTGCTAAATAAAGAACTAGACATAACTTAATTATCACTATGACCGTTGAATCCTTGACTATCGATTTATATAAAAACTCTATTATTCCACCCTCTCTGCGGTTACTATCAGGATTGAGCTTACCAAGCATGACATCTTCAACCGATCCAACAATTAGTTCTAACAAACCACGATCTTGTGCTCTTTGAATACCACTAATAAAATTGAGAGTATAGTAACCAAAATTATCATCATAATATCTATCAAAAATAATAACTTTGATTGCCTCTTTTGCTTTGTGATATTGGTCATCATCTTTATTGGTATCGCTGCCATTATTTCCAGCCATATCATCTTTCATGAAAATCCTATTATTAGGGGAAGCATATAGATATTTAGATCGATCACTACCGTTAGAATCAATACATTTACCATTCTTATCACGTTTAATATCACATATTTCTTCAGGTGAAAAAAGTTGGTAAGCACGAGAAGGGTTTATGAATCCTGTAGTTCCAAATATCCCAAGATATAAACCAACTCCCTTTCTATATTTACAAAATTGTTGTTCATCCGGAGTTTTTAAGGAACCATCTTTATTTTGATAATCAAGAGCGATAACATAATTAAAGCGATTAATTGCGGCATCTTTTTCAGTTTGGTAATTATTAAATTTGGTGCAACTGCAAAGATCTGGATTGTCTTGATTAGATCCTGAACAATCTGAAGTTTTATCCTTACCTTCACTGTCTTTTTCTGGTATTGAACTTTCACCACTCTGACATATACAATTATTTACTCCTTCTTTTCTGAAGCATAATTTACATTCTGGAGCAGCATTAAGAGCAACAACATTATTTACTTGTTCCCATGCTCCCCAAGCTCCGCCAACAAGAATTTTAATTGGTTCACCATTGGTTCTAAGGCCAGTATCATGCCACTGCGCAACTTGGCCACCAGTTTTTGAACTATATTTACCAACGATTCCATCACCAGTTGGTCTGGCATTAACAATAATTTCTTCAACATCAAACTCATCAGCTTCAACACATCCAGGATCGCAAGAGGAAATAGAAAATAGGATTAGAACTAGCAGCAGAATTTTTTTGAATTGTAATCCAAATATAGTCATTAGCTGGCCAATTTATAATAAGAAATTTTAAGAGTTGGTACCTGCGGCCGGACTTGAACCGGCAAGGGCGTGAGCCCCACGGATTTTAAGTCCGTTATGTCTACCATTCCATCACGCAGGCAGAGATTTAATATCACAAAACTAAAGACTAGTTCTGATACTTAGTTATATTAAGAATGCCCTAAAATAACATTATAACTTTACTTGGATCTATCATTACCTAATAAACTGGTAAGTTTAATAGGGGATGAAGTGTATTTTTTGCAAATCGAATTTGCAAGAAAAAATAAAGTACGAATGTTATGAAATAACTTTTATAAAAAGTGATTCATTAATATCTTTTTTAATTAGCGGGGAGCCAATTTCATTGAGCAAAATAAAGGTTAAATTTCCATTTTCAACCTTTTTATCCTTATAAAGATGACTAATTAAATGTCCAATATCCCAATTTTGTCTAATATTTTTATGAGAAATTATTAAACCGACATTTTTTAAATGACTTTCAATTCTAGCTAATTTACTAGCTTCAAGCAAATTCAATTCAATCGACATTTTAGCCGCTAAAACCATACCGATTGCTACTGCTTCTCCATGAATTATTTCGTCTGAATAATTAGTTTCAGCTTCAAAAACATGACCAAAAGTATGACCAAAATTTAAAATTGCTCGCAAATTGTTTTCTTTTTCATCAAGAGAAACTATTTCAGCTTTAATATTGCAAGACTTAGCAATTATTGTTTTTAGTGCATCAATATCTTTGGCAAGAATTTTTTGCCAATTATTTTCTAAATAATCAAAAAATTTTCTATCCTTGATAAGACCATATTTTATTACCTCTCCATAACCTGATAAAAATTCTCTTTTGGGCAAAGTTTCAAGAAATTGCAAATCACAAAAAACTAATTTTGGTTGATAAAAACTGCCAATCAAATTTTTGCCGTAAACACTATTAATTGCTGTTTTACCACCAACTGAGCTATCAACAGCCGCAAGCAAAGTGGTTGGGATTTGGATAAAATCAATACCACGAAGCACAATACTTGCAACAAAACCTGATAAATCTCCAATAACACCTCCACCAAAGGCAATAATTAAGGACTTGCGATCAACTCCGTGAGCTAAAATTTCTTCACATAAATTATGTAAATTGGAAAAATCTTTGGTTTTTTCACCGGGTTTAAGGGTAATTACATGAAATTTAACTCCAGATTTTTCTATTTCAGCAATTAATTTGTTCAGATGAAAATGCGCAACATTTTCATCGGTGATAATAAAAAATTTACTATAAGAATTAATTTTTTTGATTGTATAAGTAAGGTTATCTAAAATTTGATTTCCAATAATGATATCATAGCCTCTTAGACCAAGGTCAACTCTTTCAATTTGGATATTATTACTCATTTTTTTTGCCAACTAATTCGCTGATTTGCTGAATAATGCCATTTAAAATATTATCATGACTATCTTTAGTAGTATCAATTTTAATATCAGATTGTTCATAGATTGGATAGCGATCTTTTATTAAATTTGATAAAATAATACGACGATCTCCTCCATTTAATAATGGTCTAGTATTTTTACCAGCAACACGATGTAAAATAGTTTCAACATCAGAATATAACCAAATTGAGACCGCACCATCTTTAATTAATTTTCTGGTTTCGGGATCAATAAAAGCACCGCCACCTAATGACAAAACCATTGGCTCATCCCTGCGCATGATATCTTGAACAATTTTACGTTCAATTTCACGAAATTTTTCTTCACCTTCTGCATCAAAAATATTGGCAATCGTTCTTTGTTCGCTATCTTCAATTTCTTGATCAGAATCAATAAAATAAACGTTTAATTTTTCTGATAATTTAGAACCGATGGTAGTTTTACCAGTACCCATCATTCCAATTAGCGCAATAATTTTTTTGTCTGCAGGCTTTACAATGTTATTAGTCATGTCCGATTATCCTTGAAAAGATCAAATATAGGAATTATATATCTATTAGAAAATATGCATATCGAGCTTGTATGCCACCCAAAGGGAAGCAAAACGCAAAAATATGGCTTATTTAATAGTAAATCAAGTTTTTATTACTAACTAAATTCAAGTAGATACGTATGTCAGATTTTATAAGAACTGGTCAATCCTCTTTTGCCTCAAGCGTCAGTAAGACATCTTATGATGTTGGTCTTAGAAAATATATGCTTGGCGTTTATAATAATATGGGAATAGCTCTTGCTATTAGTGGCCTAGTTTCTTTTCTTGTTTCAAGCTCTCCAGATTTAATGAATGCAATTTTTGGCTCACCTTTAAAATGGGTAGTAATGTTTGCTCCATTAGTTTTTGTTTTTGCTTTTAGTGCTAAAATTAATTCAATGTCGGTTGACACTGCTAGAGCCTGCTTATTTGGATTTGCTGCTTTGATGGGTCTTTCTCTTGCTCCTATTTTCCTACTTTATACAGGAGCCAGTATTGCTAGAGCATTCTTTATAACCGCTTCTCTTTTTGGTGCAATGAGCCTTTATGGATACACCACTAAAAAAGATCTAACTGGTATGGGATCATTCTTATTTATGGGATTAATCGGCATAGTAATTGCTTCTGTAGTTAATATTTTCCTAAAAAGTTCAGGATTGGATTTTGTAGTTTCAATTCTTTCAGTAATTATTTTTACTGGTTTAACTGCTTATGATTCACAAAGAATTAAATCAATGTA
>CAMDAI010000025.1 GCA_945888585.1 Rickettsia typhi
AAGAATTGGATGACGAAACTTTTTTTAAAATTGGGCCAAAAATTGAAAGTCATTCATTATTTCCCCAAAAAACCAATGTAGAATTTGTACAAATTGTTGCACCAAATCATTTAAAAGTACGAGTTTGGGAAAGAGGAGTCGGGGAAACTTTAGCTTGTGGAACTGGTGCTTGTGCAGTTGCAATCTTGGCAATTAAAAAAAGCTTAATTAAAGAAGGTAAAATTGAAATCAGCTTTAAAGGTGGTGATCTTTTTATTGAATGGTTAGAAGATAATTCAGTTATAATGACAGGATCTTATCAGAAAATTTTTGCCGGCGCAATTGATGAAAAATTCTTTGCTTAAAATACTTCTTTTTATTGTTTTAATATTCTTATCAAATCATGCAATTGCTTTTATTCCTGAAGAGCATTTATCAGGTTTAGAAGAAAAAAGAGCGCAAACTTTATTTATGGAAGTGAAATGTCCGGTTTGTGCGGGGCAGGTTATAGATAGTTCTGATTCCGAAGTTTCACGTGAGTTACGAAAATTAATTCGTACAAAAATTGCCGAAGGAAATTCAAATGCAGAAATTAAATCATATCTTATTAATAAATTTGGTGATGATATTGTAATCTCTCCATCAATTAGTTTTTCAACTATTTTTTTATGGATACTACCTCTTATTTTTGCTGTTTTGGGAGTAATGATGATATTAAAATTTAGGCGTTTATCTTCTACGCGTTATTAATTCCAGAGAATTCATTAATAGCTAAAAAATATCCAATATTGCAAATTTAATATATATTTATGCAAATTAAATCATACCTTAATAAATATTTTAATAACAAGATCAGTGCTAGAATCAGTGATTTTACCATGATTATTGCCAGTGCGATAATTTTGGTCATTTTTTATAATATGAGGACTGTTGAATCTAGATTTTTTTTATATCTAGAAGATCATTCTGCAGTTAAAGAACTGAATTTTTTGCTTGAGATAGTTTTTAATATTTTGACTGTAATTGTTTTTTTTCTTATATGCAGCTTTAACAGAATAGTCCTTAAATCATTACTGATAGTCTTTTTTTTATTGTCGACAATTTATTTTTATATTCTAAAAAAATTTGGAATTATTTTTGATGAAATCATGATAGCCAATGCTTTTGACAGTGTTGGTCATGTTACCGAAGTTCTTGATTATTCGATTATCTGCTATTTTATGATTTTGGGTGCAATTCCAGTTTTTTTAATAGCCAGAATTAAGATTTATAATTTTGGTAATATAAGAAAAATTATAGCCATTGGAATATGTATTATTCTTATCGGAGTAATTTATTTATTTTTTCCAAAACGAGATTTTCAAAGAGTTTCGGTGATATATTCCCCGATAAATTATGCTGGATCATTTTATAAATATTATAATCGTTTTTATAAACAGTTAAAGCAAACCGAACATCGAGTTGATTTGGATAAATATTATAATTTTAAATATGACAAAAAAATAGATAACTTAAATATTGTCCTAATTATAGGAGAATCGCTTAGAGCTGATCATTTAGGATTCAATGGATATCGACGCAATACAACTCCTAATCTAGAAAAAATTTCTAATTTACTCAAATTTGTTGCTGCTGCTTCCTTTAATACCACCACAAGATCAGTATCTTCAATGCTTTCACACCGTACTAAAGCAGATTTTATCGATATTCCTCCTGAAAAAAGTATAGTTTCAGTTTTTAAAAATCTTGATTTTGATAGCCATTGGTATTCCGCCCAAAGTTCTAAAGAATTTGGTAATGGAATGTTAACTGCTATGGCTCATGAGGCAGACGATTATTTTTTTGTAGATAAAATAAAAACATCGCTAAAAGTTGGTGAAAAAACTTATGATGAAACTTTAATTCCATATCTAAAAGAAGTATTAAAAAATGATAATAGCAATTTTATTATTTTGCATAGCTTCGGAAGCCACATTAGATTTAGTGAGCGTTACCCAAAAAATTTTAGTATCTATCAGCCAGAATGTGAGCATCTCCCTGATTCTTGTAAAAGAGAGGAAATAGAAAATAGCTATGATAATAGCGTTTTATATACAGATTATTTTATTAGCCAAGTCATAGATACTATTAAAGATACCAATACAATTTTGTTTTATGCTTCCGATCATGGTATTTTTTTAGGTGAAGATAATATTTATGCCAATGGTAATTCCAATCAAACTGAAAGCAAAGTTCACCAAGTCCCAATGTTTTTATATATGACAAATTCAGTGTTACAAAATAAGTTTTATAAAAACAAATTTATAAATGCTAAGAATCAGATTGCTTCAAATAAATTATCTCATGATAATTTATTTGATTCTATTCTAGACTGCTCTGGAATTGAATCAGATTTACTTAAGAGAAATCTAAGTATTTGTGGTAGACAAGTTAAATAATAAAGTCCTTTATCACTTCATAATTTCTTGCATCCGGAAGTTGGTAATGCCACCATTCTGCAGCTAAAAAATTGAAACCGCTACTTAACATTATTCCCATTAAGATAAAGCGGTTTTTTTGAGCAAGAGAAGAAACCTTAATACAAGCATGATTGGCAAGATCAGTAAAATTATCGAATTCAGTTCCCATTTCTAGCTCAATATTATTTTGATCAATTAAGGTTAAATCGATAGCAACACCTCTGCAATGAGGAATTACGCCATTTGCTGGATTAGAAACGAAACCACCTGGAAATTTATCAAAAAAATATTGTTGATTTTGTAATGGGCGATAGCCGTCGAAGATTTTTAATTTATAACCTTGAATTTTAGCTAGAATAATTGCTTTTTCTAAAGATTTAATAGCCTCTGGGTGAAGATAACATAAAGGTTGTTTATAAATTGCTTCACCAAGAACATTATTTTTGGTGGCATATCTGATGTCTAATTTCACATCAAATTTATCTTCAGTAATTTGAATTAAATTAAACATTCAAGAAAAAGGTTTAAAGATTACTAAAAAAACAATTCCAATCATTAAGATAGTCGGAACTTCATTGATAATGCGGTAAAATTTCTCGCTATGCTTATTTTTACCTTTTTCAAAATCTTTGCGCCATCTACCAAGTAAGTGATGAAAAATAATTAATCCGGTAACCAGAGTTAATTTGATATGAAGCCAGACATAGTTAAATCCCATAATATAAACTAAAGTAATTCCTAAAATGATAACAAGAATCAAGGCTGGATTCATAATAAAACGTAATAGACGTCGTTCCATAATTTGGAAGGTTTTATCCATTTCTGACCCAGCCTCAACCTTGCTATGATAAACAAAAATTCTTGGTAAGTATAAAAGGCCAGCAAGCCAAGAAATAACTGCAATTATATGAAGCGATTTAATAGTTAAGAAGAAATATTCATCATTTAGAAATTCCATAAAATTCTTGATATTTGATTAAAGATAATGTTAACTTCAGGCCAATTCCACTTTAGTAGAAATCAAGATTTAATCAATATTTTTTTATGAAGCTTTTAGCTTGCAATAGCAATGGAACCCTGTCATCTGCAATTTCCAAATATCTTGGTTTGCCTTTAATAAATGCGGATATCAAAAGATTTGCTGACAATGAAATTTTCGTTGAAATTAAAGAAAATGTTCGAGGTGAAGATATTTTTGTCATCCAATCAACTTCTTATCCAGCCAATGACAATATCATGGAATTATTAATTACTATTGATGCCTTAAGAAGGGCTTCGGCAAAAAGAATCACTGCAGTAATTCCATATTTTGGTTATGCTAGGCAAGATCGTAAAGTTGGCCCCAGAACACCAATTTCTGCTAAACTAGTTGCTAATATAATCACTACTTCTGGTGCAGATCGGGTTTTAACCATCGATCTTCATGCTGGTCAAATTCAAGGATTTTTTGACATTCCTTTAGATAATCTTTTTGCTGCTCCAGTTTTTACTAGTGATATTAAAGAAAATTTTAAAGATCAGGATGTGATGGTAATTTCTCCTGATGTTGGTGGTTTGGTGCGCGCCAGAGTTATTGCAAATAAAATTAATGCTGAGTTAGCAATTGTTGATAAAAGAAGACAAAAAGCTGGAATTAGTGAAGTGATGAATATTATTGGTGATGTTGATGGCAAACATTGTGTGATTGTTGATGATATGGTTGATTCAGGTGGAACTCTTTGCAATGCTGCTGATGCTTTACTTAAAAAAGGTGCTAAAGCAGTTTCTGCTTATATTACTCATGGTGTCTTATCTGGACAAGCTTGCGAAAGAATTGCCGGATCTAGTCTAACCAATTTGGTTATTACTGATAGCATTCTTCAAAATTCTGAAATAAATTTAGTTAAAAATATCAGGATAATTTCAATTGCTCCACTAATTGGCGAAGCAATTAAAAGTATTGCGGAAGAAAGATCGGTTTCGAGTCTGTTTGATTAAATCGTATAAAAATTAAAATGTGCAAGATTAAAATTATAAAAAATATTAGCTTCGGAATTTTTTCTGGTCTCGCTGTTCTTATGATTTCTTTTTTAACTTCTAATTTATTATATCATACCAAAAAAGAAGTAAAAAGAGGTTATGAAGTTACGGTTTTAGAAAAATCTTCAGAAGAGAAAATTGATGGTACAAAATCTGGAATTTTAAATGATTCTAATAAATCTAAAAAAGCTGTTGAACCAGTAAAAGCTGATATTGAGGCCATGATCAAGATTGCTAATCTTGATTCTGGAGCTAAAATTTTTAAAAAATGTATGACTTGCCACAATGCTGAAAAATCTGGTGGCAATAAAATCGGTCCAAATCTTTTTGGAGTGGTTGGTAGAAAAAAAGCTTCGATTGCTAATTTTGCTTATTCTGATGCTATGAGGAAAAAAGGTGGCAATTGGAATTATGCTGATTTAAATCAATTTTTAACTAAACCAAAAGATTTTATTCCTGGAACTAAAATGGGTTTTGCTGGTCTATCCAAAGAGCAAGATCGTGCTAATGTTATTGCCTATTTAGAGAAATCGGCAAAATAATTAAGGAGAAAAACAATGTTATTTTTAGGTTATGTAGCTGCAGCTATTCTTGGGGCTATATTTGGTTCTTATGCCACCTTATTTGCTTATCGTATTCCTAAACAAGAGTCTTGTTTTGGTAGATATTTTGGTCCAAAATCACGTTGTCCAAATTGTAATACCATCATTAGAACTAGAGAGTTAATCCCAATTATCAATTGGTTATTTACGCGTGGAAAGTGCGTTTCTTGCGGCGCTAAAATTCCCAAAACATTTTTATTCATTGAGCTAGCAACTACAGTACTTTTCATGATTTTCTATAGTAAATTTTCTTTTAGTGAGAATTTTATTATATTTTCTTTGATGTCTGTAAGTTTGGTTATTGCAATTGCAATTGATTATCATAATAAATTTATTCCTAATGAAATTCTAACCACAATTTTAATTTTAGGGTTAGTAGAAAGAGTTTTAGAAGATAATAATATTATACCAGTAATCTTTTCAGCGGCATTTGGAGTTATACTTTCTTCTCTTTTTTATAAGGTATTTTATAAGAATGGTGCTGGTTTTTTAAAGAGTCAGAAGCAAGCTTTTAGTTATGCTAAATTTATTATTATTGCTTCGGTTTGTTTTAATATAAATCTGTTTTTATTATATTTTTTGGCAGTTTTATCAATTTTTACTGTGATAATAATTTTAGGAAAATCTTTAAAAAGAGATAATTTTAGTTTAGGATTTTCTTTATTAATGCCTTTTATCTGGCTTATTATTTGTTCTCCTTTTTAATGATATATTTTAAATTTTTATGACATTTTGCGATTACAAAATAAGAGATATTAATTTAGCTGAATTAGGCAGGAAAGAAATTATCTTGGCTGAAAATGAAATGCCCGGTTTGATGTCTTTAAGAAAAGAATTCGGTTATTCCAAGCCTTTAAAAGATGCCAAGATTATTGGTTGTTTACATATGACAATTGAAACTGCAGTTTTAATTGAAACTCTCATTCACCTTGGTGCTGAAATAAGATGGAGTTCCTGTAATATTTTTTCAACTGTTGATTCAGCTGCGGCTGCAATTGCTAAAGCTGGAATTCCTGTATTTGCCTGGAAAGGTGAAACTGAAGAAGAATATGAATGGTGTATTAAGCAAACTATTATTGGTAATCCAGATTGGAAACCAAATATGATCTTAGATGACGGTGGAGATCTGACTATTATCATGCATAATGAATATCCTGAGTTATTAAAAAATATTAAAGGTATTTCGGAAGAAACTACAACTGGTGTTGCTAGGTTATATCAAATGGCCAAAGAAGGAAAATTAAAAGTTCCGGCAATTAATGTTAATGATTCGGTGACTAAATCAAAATTTGATAATCTCTATGGTTGTAAAGAAAGTGTAATTGATGGTATTAAAAGAGCGACAGATGTTATGATCGCTGGAAAATTAGTAGTAATAGCTGGTTATGGAAATGTAGGTAAAGGTTGTGCCGAAGCTTTTAAAACAGCTGGGGCTAGAGTTATCGTAACTGAGATTGATCCAATTTGTGCATTGCAAGCTGCGATGTCAGGATTTCAAGTTTTACCAATTGAAGATGCGGTTTCTACAGCCGATATTTTTATTACCACAACTGGTAACAAAGATATCATTACCATTGAACATATGAGAGCGATGAAAGATTGCGCAATTGTTGGAAATATTGGTCACTTCGATAATGAAATTCAAGTCAGCGCACTTAGAAATTTAAAATGGACTAACATAAAACCACAAGTTGATGAGATAAAATTTCCTGATGGTAAAAGAATTATTCTACTTGCCGAAGGAAGACTATTAAATCTTGGTTGCGCCACTGGTCATAGTGCTTTTGTGATGTCGGCCAGTTTCACTAATCAAGTTATGGCACAAATTGAATTATGGCAAAATTTTTCTAAATATAAAAATGAAGTTTATCTTCTACCAAAAGAATTAGATGAAAAAGTGGCAACGCTTCATCTAAATAAATTGGGTGTTAAATTAACCAAATTAACCAAAGAGCAAGCTGTATATCTCAATGTTGAGGTTAGCGGTCCTTTTAAACCAGAAAATTATAGGTATTAAAATTATGGAAAAATTTCTTATTACTAAAGAAGGTTTTACAAAATTAAAAGCTGAAATTGATAATTTAAAAATTGTTGAGCGCCCAAAGATCATTCAAGCAGTTGCAACCGCAAGGGAGCTTGGTGATTTAAAAGAAAATGCAGAATATCATGCATCAAGAGAGAAACAGGGGATGATAGAGGCTTTGATTGCAAATTTAGAAGATAAATTATCAAGAGTTGAAGTTGTTGATACAAATTCTTTATCAGGATCGATAGTTAGGTTTGGCGCGACAGTTATGTTGGAAGATGTCAATAATGGCAAAAAAGTTTCCTATAAGATTGTTAGTGAGTATGAAACCGATATTGATAAAGGATTAATATCTAATATATCACCAGTTGCCAGAGCCTTAATTGGTAAGGAAGTAGGTGATCAAGTTGAAATCAGAACTCCTGGTGGAATATTTGATTATGAAATACTGGAAGTCAGCTTTAAGTAAAAAATTATAAGATAATTAGTGCTTTACTTTGATACTCTAAATTCAATATAATTAAAATAATTATAAAATAGTTATTGACTTAAATCTGCCGACAAATATTTTGATCAGTATACGCTTAAAATTCTTTAAGTTGTTTTACCAATAGTAATCTAAAAACTTTACACTTATGTTAAATAAAAAAACCTTTGGTCACAGAAAAGCTTCAAGAAGAAGCGCTTTCTCTTTAATTGAATTATCAATTGTATTAATCATTATCGGCTTGTTAATTTCTGGTATCATCGGTGGTGCCAGCTTGATAAAAAGTGCGAATTTACGCTCTGTCATGACAGAAGCTAGAGGATACAATATTGCAAGCAGTGCTTTTTTTACAAAATATAATGCTCTTCCAGGTGATTATAATGCAGTAATTGCTACTAATCCTGATGTTGGAAATGCAAATGGTGTCATTGAATATGTTAACGGTGCTGGTAATAAAGAAAGCCTTATAGCTATTAATCAGTTATTTGCTGATGGAAGTTTAGATTTATCAATGTTTGCTAGTGGATATAGCCAAACAACAACAGTTGGTTCTCAAACCACTGCTACAGCTCTTTATGGTGCGGCAGTTAAAAATAACTTACCAGCTGGAAAAGCAAAAAATAGTGGATGGTTCTTTGACAATTATTCTGTTGTTATCGGTACTAGCACAGTGACCATGAATATGGTTGTTCTTAGTGGTGGCACTAATGCTGGTAGCGGAATTACTCTTGCTCTAGGTGGATGGGTAACTCCTACTCCAATTACTACTATATCTGATTATACTGCTACTGCTAGTAGTGGTTACCGTACTGTAGGTATATTAACTCCAGTTGATGCTTTATCAATTGATTCTAAAATGGATGATGGTGCACCAAATAATGGTAGTGTTAGAGCTGTTGCTTCAAAGGGTAGTGCTTATTCTACAGCTGCTGCGGTTTCTGATACTTGCACCTCAGCTCTTCCTACTTCTGTTGGAGTGGTTGGAACTTCAAGTTCTACACTTAATGCAGCCGATACTTACAATGTTAGCAAAACTTCTCTTAATTGTGCTTTAGGTTTCCGTATTGATACCGCAAGCTAATAAGATTAATAAGTATTGATCTTAAAAAGGCCTTGCAGCCAAAAAGTTGCAAGGCCTTTTTTTTATTTAATAAATATTTTTAAGTATGAGAAATGATGTGATACTAGCGGCATTAATAAATTTTTTAGTTCCGATGATATTGTTATATGCTTCTTTTTCCTTAGTTGATTGTTTTACTAATGGTTTTTTCTCTATTATTTATTCAATTACTCTTTTTACCCAGGCCTTTATGATTTACTCAGTAAGATTTGATAGTTTAAAATTATCAACAATTATTTCAATCAATATAATTTCTTGGATTGGTTTAGCATTCTTAATGCTCTACCTAGCTTTTATTTTGTTATTACTTTTAGGAATATTCTAAGAGAGAGAGGAATAGTAAATAAAAACAATATCTATTACCAATTTGAAAAATGAAGTTACTATATCAAAAAGCAGGTCTATCATCTAAATTAAGTAGTATAATTAATAAGGTAATTATTTTATTAATTTTAACAGCAAGTCTATCCCTTTCTTCTTGTGGAAAAAAGGGAGATTTATATTTAGAAGAAGAAAAACAGATTAAAGGTAATGATAATCTATAGTTTATGATGGATTTTCTGTATTAAAATTTGGTATGGAACTTTTTAGAGTTTTATTTCCAGCATCAAAATCTCTGCGAATTTTTTTTCCAGCTAGAAGATCTTTAATTTCTTCTCCGGTTAATGTTTCAAATTCTAATAATCCACGAGCCAATTTTTCTAAATCATTCTTTTTATCGTTTAGAATTTTTTTAGCACGATCAATTGCTTCTGAAACAATTCTTTTAGTTTCGTCGTCAATTGCTTTAGCGGTATCATCAGAAAAATCTTTTTCACTGCCACCATAATATTTAGAGCTTTCCTCAATACCATAAAATACTGGCCCCATTTTGTCGCTTAAGCCCCATTTAGTAATCATACTTTTGGCCATTTTAGTTGCTTGTTCAATATCAGAAGAAGCGCCAGTGGTAACTTTATCATAACCAAAAATCAATTCTTCAGCAGCTCTACCACCCATAGCTACAGCCAAATCATCAATTAATTTTGCTCGGGTAACTGAGAATTGATCACGTTCAGGAAGGCGCATTACCAAGCCAAGAGCTCGTCCTCTTGGAATAATAGTAGCTTTGTGAATTGGATCAGAATTAGGACAATTAATGGCGACAATAGCATGACCAGCTTCATGGTAAGCAGTAAGTTCTTTTTCTTCTTTTTGAATTACCATACTTCTTCTTTCGGTGCCCATCATAATTTTATCTTTGGCATTTTCTAAATCCTTCATACCAACTAGCCTTTGATTGGCCTTAGCGGCCATTAAGGCAGACTCATTCACTAAATTAGCTAGATCTGCACCAGAAAAACCTGGAGTGCCTCTAGCAATTATTTTAACATCGACATCGGGAGTAATTAAAATCTTTTTGATATGAACATTTAAAATTTGTTCTCTACCAATAATATCAGGATTAGGTACGGTAATTTGACGATCAAATCTTCCCGGGCGAAGAAGGGCACGATCAAGAACGTCAGGACGATTGGTGGCGGCAATTATTATTACTCCTTCATTATCAGAGAAACCATCCATTTCTACAAGTAACTGGTTTAGAGTTTGCTCTCTTTCGTCATTACCTCCACCAACTCCGCTGCCTCTATGGCGACCAACTGCATCAATTTCGTCAATAAAAATTATACAAGGAGCGTTTTTCTTGCCTTGCTCAAACATATCACGAACTCTGCTAGCGCCAACGCCAACAAACATTTCAACAAAATCAGAACCAGAAATTGAGAAAAATGGAACTCCAGCTTCGCCTGCAATTGCACGTGCTAAAAGAGTTTTGCCAGTTCCAGGAGAACCGATTAATAGACAGCCCTTAGGAATTTTAGCTCCAAGTTTAGTATATTTTTGAGGATCTTTCAGAAAATCAACTAATTCAATTAATTCTTCTTTGGCTTCATCAATACCAGCGACATCACCAAAAGTAACTTTTTGTTTATTTTCTTGTAATAATTTTGCTTTAGATTTGCCAAAACTTAGGGCTTTTCCACCTCCGGCACCGCGCATAAAAAACATCCAAACAGCAATCATTAATATGAAAGGAAGTATCCAACCTAAAATTCCACCAATTATTTTTTCTGATTTACTAACTAACGGAGAAGCATTTACTTCAACTTGTTTTTCTTGAAGCTTATCAACTAAATTTGGATATTGAGGTAAGAAAGTATAGAATTGATCGCCGGATTTTAAAGTTCCAATTAAATCTTGTCCTTTGATATCAACTTTAGCAACTTCACCAACATCAACCTTACCCATAAATTCAGAAAAGGAGATTTTTTTAGAGCCAATACCCCCGTTGTCGCCAAATACTCCTGATATCATCATTAAAACACCAATAATTATGGCCCAGATCAGAAAGTTTTTTTTAGAATTTTGCATGAATTAATATCCGTTTTTTAAATGTAATGCCATTTCTCATCATGCTTTCGCTTCATGAGTGGCCAAAAAACAAAGTTTTTTGTCATATCAATCTCATTAAAAACAAGATTTGATATAAGATCGTTATCATATAATAATTTTTTTGACTAACATCAAGAGAAAATTTTATGATGATTGCCAAGAAAAGCTGAATTAACTATGATGGTTGATATGGCAG
>CAMDAI010000026.1 GCA_945888585.1 Rickettsia typhi
TGACGAATATCGCTTAAACGTCCTGGATTTAATGGTTTGGAACTGGAATCCCATAATTTTCTTGATTTGCCACCACGCCAATCAACTGTGGTAAATCCTAGAATTTCGGTTTTAACTCCAAATTTTTCTAAAATTTTAGCAATAATTTCGCATGCCATAGCGCTCATCATAATGGGCTGTCCCCGCATTGATCCTGAATTATCCAGTAATAAACAAATCAAAGTATCTTGATAGTTATGTTCTTTAATAGTGACATAATTATCGGTAGCAAATGGTCGAATAATTATCTGGCTAATTTTTTTGCGATCTAGAGAGCCCTCTTCTTTATTGCGTATGTAAGTAACATCTTTTTTGGCAAGTAATTTTCTTTTTAATTTTGCAGTAAGGCGATTAGAAATATTATTTAGTTTTTTAAGTTTTAAATCAAATTGTTCTCTTAATTGGTTTAGTTCTTCACGGCTTGCTAAATCACTGGCTTTGGCAATTTGATCATATTTAGTAGTGTAGATTTTATATTCAGGAATAAATTTAACTTTATGATTATTTTCACTATCGGAAATTGTTTCAGCCTCACCATTTAAAAGAGTATCTTCATTAATAAAATCAAAGCTTTTCCCCATATTTGATTCTTGATCGTTAGCCTTATTGGCATCAATTTTTTGTTCTAATTGGCTATTTTGACTTTCAACATTTTCTTGATTGCTGGAAGAATTTTCTTTTGAGTTGTTTTTTGAATTGGTTTCATTAGTTTTTTCTTCATTTTCTTGTGATTTTTCCTGATCTTTTTCCTGATTATTTTTAAAAAGATCAATTAACTCTAAACTCAATAAAGAAAATTTTTCCTGATCATCGGTAAAGCTTTGTAATTCTTGAATTTTAGCTTTGATATCATTATTTAGAAATTTTTTATAAACATTTAAAAATTGCTCAATTTTTTTTGATTTGATTGTGGATTTTTCTAATAAAGCTAACGGTAAAAACCCGGTTATCGGATCGAGATTTTCCAGATTATTTTCAATTAATTTAAATAGATTCAAACCGGCTCCTTTAAAATTTTCAGAGCCTTTTATTATTAAACGAAATTTTTCTAAATTATCAAAAACTGTTTGAATATCGGAATTGGCAAAATGTTGTTTTTGATGAATTTTTTTATCATGAAAAACTAAATAGAATGCTGCTAGATCAGCAATACCGCGAGCCGAATTAATTTTAGCTGGAGAGGAGTTATTTATTTTTGGTAAAGCAATTTCATTCGATAGTAAAAAAGAATTATGATTAGTGGTAGTAAAATCAACATTTTCTAAAGTAAAATCTACCCGAATTTTATCATTGCCGGTAATGGCTTTGATGGTTGAAATTATTCCTTCTTCTAATAAGTTTATATTCATTTTTTAATAATATTATTCAAATTTTCTTTTAAAGAAAAATCAGTTTCCCAGAATCATTTTTTCAACTTCATCTTTGGCTTTTTGTAAAAGTGATTTTGCTTCTTCTTTTAATTGTGTGGCTTTTTGTGTTCTGGTCTTTACTTCCAATGCAATTTTGTTTTGGGTTTCAAGGGGTGGGAGTGGAATTATAAAATCTTCTAAATCTTTCAAATAGACATGAGGTTGTCCTGCTCCTCTTTGTCTTTTATAAATTGTTTTTTGTTGAGATTTTAAAAAATAAAACAGGTATTCGGTTGAAATTTTATTTTCGTTAGATGAACAAATTACGGTGCAATCCGATGCCCAAAATGGATAATCATGATACCAAACATAGCCAGCGTAAGCTCCTGATGAAGAAATAGTAATAGCATTATTAAAATTTGATTGATCGTGATAATAAGGAACTGATTGACCACCAGCAATAACTGGAATATTGCCATCTAAGGTTTTACTCTTTGTTATTGAAGCACCTTTTTTGCCAACTAGTAAGTTTGCTCCTAATAATTCTGATATAGTTTTTGTTGAAATGCCAATTGCTTGTTTATAAGAATTTTTTTCTACACAATAATCTGGATCAATTCTTCCTTCCTTTATCTCATTAACCATTACAACAAAGCATTTCTTTTGCTTAACTTCTGTGATTTTGATTCCAAGCTCGCCTAAAACATAATCATCAATTCCACTCAAAAGCCCTTCCGCCTCTGCCTCCATTGCTTTTCTGGAATTATGGGCTTTGTCCATTATAGTAATAATTTGCTCTTGGACTTCAATTTGTGGAAGAGAAATTTGTAAATCCTTAATTTTATCTAACCCTAGCTTTGGAATAGTGGTGTGAATAAATCCTTGTTGCATCTGTTTTTGAGATAATGGCAACTCTAAAATCAATTTTAGAAAGGATGGAAGTAAATTTTCTCTTTGTTTTACAATTAGTTTTGCGCAATTTTCGGTCAAAATTACATTTTGAGATAAGTTTTCTACATAAGAAATTTTCCCTATAGTGCCAGCAATTGAAATTATTACATCGTCATTTTCAATTTTATACCTTTCTAATATTCTATACACATCACCAGAAATGAATTTTAAATTACCCCAATCAATAAATCCATTTTCTCCAATGTTATCAACCCTTAAATATTTAAAACTGGTGATATTGTCGGAATAGTAATAACCTTTTGGAATGCGTTTTCCACCCTTAACATCAACAACTGATCCTAAACTAATAGAATGCTTAATGTTTATTGGATTTAGGTAGTAGCTTGGGTCAATTCTCTTACCTTTAATATCTTCAAAATTAACTACAAAACATTGCATAGCTAAACCCCCTTATAATTATTGGGAGATGTCTCAAACTTCTTAAACTCTTCTATAATTAAATCAAAATCGTTTTCTTTGATCTCTCTGCCAGTGGCTTCATAGCCAATTTTATCGGCTATTGCCATAAAGATTGGATAGTTTTTGGTTTTTTCTTCTTTTCCTAATCTTCTAACAAAAACTACTGATGATTTAACGCCAGCACCATAGTGAGAAAAGGCAAATGAAGGAATTGAAACAACCGCCAAAATCTGGCATTTTTCCATTAAAAAGTCTCTAACATATTGCAGGCTGGAATTGGTCAAAATGCCATCTGGTAAAATAATCGCCATTTTGCCTGTTTTGGGCTTTAAAAACTCAATACATCTTTCAATAAAAAGAATTTCGGTTTCTTTAACCGTTGCACCAAATGGTGGGTTGGTAAGGATAAAATCAAAGCTATTTGCTTTAAATTCTAAACTGCTTTTAGCAATGTCTTTGAAGTCATCTAAGGCATCAGTGCTGATCACATTCGTGTGTCCGTCATCGTGAATAATCATATTCATTTTACAAACTCTGGCGATTTGCTCATTAATTTCTATTCCAAAAAGACGCTTGGAAGCAAAATCGTGCCAAGTTTTATAGGCTTCAAGTGGGCTATAATTTTCTTCTGCATCTTTTCTGATAACATCCATTGCGTTTAAAAGAAAGCCGCCGCTGCCACAAGCAGGATCTAAAACTGTGTTGGTGTCTTTTATATCCATCATTTTAACGGCAAATTTAATCACTTCGCGAGGGGTGAAAAATTGCCCCATTTTGCCCTTAAAAAAATCTTCCATAAATCTTTCAAAGGCAATTCCTTTAGTGTCCAAATCTATCTCACCAATTGCTAAATCCTGTAAATGCTCAACAACATTATAAACAATTTTCGATGGTAGGCGTATGTCTTCTTGAAAAACTTTTTCATCGGTTTTTTTGGCTTCGCGGTATATTTCATCAACTCTTTTAAATACATCATCGGGGGTTTCATAAGTGCCAACTTGGAATTTATAAGGTTCACCTTTTTTGGTTTTCTTTTCTTCCCACAATTTACAAAACAATAATTTTGAAACCTCATCAAAAGCAACCGTTGGGGCTAATTTGCCACCTTGCCAAACTGTTTGATGGCACTTTTCTAATGATCTAATTAATTCATCTCGTGAAACCTTTTTTAATCCCTTGCCTTGCTCACCTTTGACAAATTTATATTTTGGCTCTTTGCCATATTTAACAGGAATATCGGCAATAACATTTTTCTCCCTTTCTGTCGCTGGGAATTTTTGAATATTAAAAGCCTTTCTGGTGTTGCCAGCAATTAACGCACCATATTTGGCTTTTAAGGAATTACAATTACCAAAAAGTTGTTCAATTGCTTGGCTAAATTCTGCATCGGTTATGCCGTCTCTTTTGCATTCAATGATTATGAAAGGCTCGCCGCTGCAATTTTTGTCTTCTTTCTCATAAACTGCTATATCTGCAAGGTCGCTTGGTGTTCTTCTCGGAACTTTGACTTCAAGTTTTATTCTATCCAAATTATAGCCATAATCTAAAACTAACTCAGCAAAATAAGAGGCTCTAACTTTTTCTTCTGGGTCTTTATAATTATAGCTTTTTTCCTCTGCTGCTAGGTAAGTAATTTTTTGCTTTTCTTCATCAAACAAAACTATTTTTTCTTTAATAGCTCTTTGTAGGTTTTGATAAAAAATTGATTTATTTTCTGATATTTCTTTGCTCATTTTGGGAGGTGATCAATTTATTTAAATTTCTGTTTAATAATTTTCTTACCATTATGTTTAAAAGTTTTTTGAATTTTCAAAATCCTAAACAAACAACCCTTAAAGTAAATTTGATAATCAATTTTTAATCACTTTTATCTCAGCAATTACCTATTTTTGCTCATAAATTGGAAATTTGCCATAACTTCCAAGTGTTGGATCAATATTTTTATGCTCAGACATTAAAGCTTCGATGATAATTTTTGCCAAATTACAAATATCTGTTTTTTTATGAAGAGCAGAAAAAGTGACTCTCAATCTTGATTTTCGTGGCTCAACAGTTGGAGGCCTAATGGCTGAAATTAAAAACCCTTGATCTTTAATTTTTTTAGAAATTGTTAAACTTTTGGCGGCATCGCCAATGAGTATTGGAATAATAGTACTTTCAGCTTTAGGTAATTTCAGCAAATTACAAAAATAATTAGCATTTTCTAATGCTTTTTTTCCAAGCTTTTTATCTCTTGAAATAATTTCTAAAGCCTTTAGATTTCCAGCTAGAACGGCTGGAGGAAGGGCGGTTGAATAAATTGCTGATTTGGCAAAATTGCGTAAATAATCAATAATTAATTTTGAGGCACAAACATAGCCACCATAGCCACCAACTGCTTTAGATAAAGTACCGGCTTGAATATGTAAATCTGATTTCTTAAATTTTTGTTTAATAATTCCAATGCCATGAGCATCATCTGACAATAAAAATGACTCAAAATTTTCAGCCAATTCCAGTAATTCATTAATTCTTCCCAAATCACCATCCATTGAAAATACTGTCTCAGTGATGATCAGACATTTCTTAAAATTCTTGCGTTCTTTGTTTAGAATTTCCTGAGCATGATTAATTTCGTTGTGACGAAATCGCATTAATTTTGCGCCGGATAATTTGCATCCATCTAACAGTGAAGAATGAATTAATTTATCAGCTATAATCAAATCGCCATCTTCGACTAAGGCTGGAATAATGCCGATTCCAGTTAAATAACCTGATCCGAAAATAATTGTATTATCAACTTTTTTTAGTTTAGATAATTTATTTTCTAACTTCTCATAAAGAGAATTATTACCGGTAACATAACGTGAAGCTCCAGCTCCAAAACCATATTTTTTTATTGCTGCAATTGCTGCATTTTTAACCAACTTATTTTGGGCTAAGCCAAGATAGTCATTGGAACAAAATGAGATATATTTTTTACCATTTTGCTTAACATGAATAGCATCAATGGAATCAGTTATTTTGAGTTGACGATAGAGATTTTTTTCTTTTAGAGATTGGAGTTTAATTTGAAGATTATTCAGCATTTAGTTTCAAGTATATCTTTGCATGTATTTATACATTCTTCTGACCATGTAAGGAAATCTATATACTCTTCATCCAAGAGTATTTTGCCATTTTGTTCTACTTGAGCCTCAAATTTTTTGACTAAGGTTCCTTTTACATTGCAATTAGTCATTACTAATTTGCCGGCAGTTAGTTTTATAGTGCCTTCCCCAATATTAATACCATGTTGTTGATCTATTTTAATAAAACTAGGATCATTTGTTTCTAGGTGGCAATTTGAAATTTCTATATCCTTACCAAAATCATTTGGAGGTTCATGTTTTATTTTTGATTCAATTTTTGAAATTGCAAAATTATTTCGTTTAATTATATCAAAGCACTGACCTAAAAATATTTTTAATTCTTCGCTTCCCTCTGCATTTTTTTTGCGCTTTTCCTCATAAGATGTTCTTGCTAAGAATCTTTTTTTATCATCTTTTATTTTTGGTCTGGGAAAGTATAACTTTTTATTTATGTTTTCATTTGTAGGAAAATTCGTGTATAAATAATCTAAAAATCGTAATATTGATTCTTGAAATTTGATTGCTTGAAATTGAATTTCTGCAGAATTTTTGTTTTTAAAACTAAATTCTTCTTTAATTTTTTCAGCATCTTTAATGTAAAGATCTAAAAGATTTAATATTTCTATTCCCCAAATCATTTATTTTTTGGAACTGGTTTGCTTTTTTGATGTATAAATAAACTCTTCTAAGTCAATCATTTTTTGTCCTTCTTCACCTAATTTTCTCACGGCAACGGAAGCAGATTCTTTTTCTTTGGCGCCAACTGCTAGAATGTAAGGAACTTTTTTTAGAGAATGTTCACGGATTTTATAATTGATTTTTTCATGAGTTAGATCGGCTTCAACACGAAAACCTTCTGCTTTTAGTCGGTTCACAACTTGTTTGGCATAATCATCAAAATCATTGGTAATAGGAGCTACAACCATTTGTACTGGGGATAGCCAAAGTGGAAATTTACCAGCAAAATTTTCAGTTAAAATGCCAATGAAACGTTCAAAACTTCCCAATATAGCGCGGTGCAAAATTACCGGACGATGTTTATGGCCGTCACTAGCAATATAGTTGGCATCTAATCTTTCGGGTAAAATAAAATCAACTTGTAGAGTTCCGCATTGCCATTCACGACCAATAGCATCAACTAAAGTAAATTCCAGTTTAGGCCCATAAAATGCACCTTCTCCTGGATTAATAGTATATTCTAAGTCAGCTTCTTTCACGGCATTTGCCAGAGCTGCTTCGGCCTTATCCCAAGTTTCATCAGTTCCTGCACGCTTTTCTGGGCGAGTAGAAAATTTTACTTTTACATGTTCAAAACCAAAATCTTGGTAAACTGTTTTTAAGAGCTGGCAAAAGCTAACAGTTTCAGAATTGATCTGACTTTCTTCACAAAAAATATGAGCGTCATCTTGAGTAAAGGCACGAACCCTCATAATTCCATGTAGCGCTCCTGATGGTTCGTGGCGGTGACAGCTTCCAAACTCAGCCATTCGCAGTGGCAATTGACGATAAGATTTTAATTCCTGATTAAAAATTTGAATATGTCCCGGGCAGTTCATAGGTTTAACTGCGAGGATTCTTTCTTCGCTTTCACAAGTGAACATATTTTCACGAAATTTTTCCCAGTGGCCAGATTTTTCCCATAAAACCTTATCAATTAATTGCGGAGTTTTCACTTCCACATAATTATTTTCCTGTAATTTATGACGAATATAATTTTCAATTTCACGGTAAATTGTCCAGCCCTTATGGTGCCAAAATACTGATCCAACCGCTTCTTCTTGAATATGAAATAAATCCATTTCACGGCCGATTTTACGATGATCTCTTTTAGCCGCCTCTGCTTGCATCTTTAAATAATTATCAAGAGATTCTTTACTTTCCCAAGCAGTTCCATAAATGCGTTGCAACATTTCATTTTTGGAATCACCGCGCCAATAAGCACCAGCTAATTTTGTTAGTTTAAAATGTTTGATATGAGAAGTTGAAGGTGCGTGGGGGCCACGACAAAGATCAATAAAATTGCCTTGGCGATAAAGAGTGATGTCTTGATTTTCAGGAATTTGTGAAATGATTTCGGCCTTGTATTTTTCACCATGAGCGTAGAAAAAACCAATAGCTTCTTCGCGTTTCCAAACTTCGCGAGTTATTACTTCATCACGCTTGGAAATTTCTAACATTCTTTTTTCAATACGCTCTAAATCTTCCAAAACAAAATGTTCGGTGCGGGCAAAATCATAATAAAAACCGTTTTCAATAGCGGGCCCGATAGTTACCTGAGTTTCAGGAAATAGCTCTTTTACTGCTTCAGCAAGTAAATGGGCAGTATCATGGCGAATAATTTCCAAAGCTTCTGGAGATTTGGGAGTGATAATTGCAATTGTGGCATTTTTTTCAATTACTCGGGATAAATCCCATAATTCATTATCAACCTTGATGGCAAGGGCAGTTTTAGCCAAACTAATGGAAATTGATTTGGCAATTTCTATACCAGTTATGGCCGCTGGAAATTCTTTAACTGCGCCATCTGGAAAGGTAATTTCTATATTTGACATTTTATGATAAAAACGGTTTGGATATAATAAATCTAAGTAGATTTATTATATTTTTTATTTAAGAACGCCGAATAATCGGCGCCCCGCTTTACGGGGATCCCCATACCAAAATGGTTTTAATATTTAGTTAAATGGTTTTGGTATATTGATTTTCCAAATTTAGCAGGGTAAATTCCCATTTGCAAATCTTTGATTTGAACATTTCCTTCTCTAAATTATTGGGGGCTATAGCGCAGTTGGTAGCGCGCTTGCATGGCATGCAAGAGGTCCGGGGTTCGACTCCCCGTAGCTCCACCAAATTATTACACTAATTAAATTATCAAGCTTAACAAATTATTTTTTAAATTTATGGTAAGTATAATAAATAAAAAAGGTCATCATGAACCAAAAAAATATTTTAATGGAAATGGTGAGTTAAATAATAGACAAACATTAACTGAACAGAAACTGGATACGCCAGAAAAACTTAGTGTTCATGATATAGAAAATTTATGTTCAAATTTTTTGGTGAATAAAATTTATTATAAAATGGCAAATCAACAAAATAGAGAGGAAGCCCTACAAATCTCTGCCAATGTTATTTTAAATAAGGGCGAGATGATAAAAAATCAACTCGAAGAGAATGATTTGGAAATTAAAAAAACAAATGAAAATAAGGAAAGTCAGTATCAAAATTTAAATAACAGCAATCCAGATATAAAAGATAACAATCAAGAATCTAATCGGGCAACAACGCCTACAAATTTTCAACTTCCACAAAATGGGAAATTTGATATTACAAAAATATCTGGCGGCACATTATCTGAAGTTATAGCAAAAATTACTGAAATATTGGCTGGAAAATCTGGCGCTGATTTTAAAAGTTGTGTTGATAATTTTAGTGCCATGATTGAAGTTTTGGCTGCTCCAGAAGTTGAGAAAAAATTTGCTGAGGCTGTGGGATTTTTAGCAAAAGATCCATTATTGGTGGCGGATATAAAAGATATTTTAAAAGATAGCAAGGCGGCTGTTATATTTAATGAGGCTATTGAAAATAATTTTAGTAATAGTGATAAAAAAGCTTTTGATGAGGTAAAGGGTGTGGATTTGCAGTCAAGAAGGCAAGAAAATATTGACGAAGGAAAAAATTCAGGAAAACAAAGATAGTTACTTATAATTATTTAGGATCTAAACAACTTTAATTGATTTTAATATCAATTAAAGCCATATCTTGTCTATGCAAAACAAGTATAAAAATCAATCCCATATTTCTGCTAAGAAATTTCGCAAGATCGTTCGTTATTTTCCACCACAATCCTTTTTCTCCACCTCGGGCAAAGCATGTATAAATACTGTGCCAATTACCAAAACATTTAGGTAAATCACGCCAAGGAACTCCCGTTCTTAAAACATAAAGAATTGCACAAAATACCTGATAATGATCAATCTTTGGAAGGCGTCCTTTCCAAATGTAATTATCAGTTATTATCGGAAGAATTTTAGAATTAAAAAACTCCTTTGATATCGGATATAATCTTGTGTCCATAGCTCAGTTTATTGGTTAAATTAAGCTAGATTAGATTTGTGCTAATTTCCTGACAATTCTAGGGGTTTCGTAAACATGACGATTCTGAATAAAACTTCCCTGATAGATTTTGTTAAGTCCTAATTTTCTCTGGATCTGTTGCCAGTTTTACAGCTGAGGTTTTAAATTCTAAAGGATAGTTGTTTTTTTGATTGCCTGACATTGTTTTGTTTTTAATTGTTAAAAACTGTCCAGAAAAGTGTAGGAAGATCACTCAAAATTAATTAGTCAAATTATTTATTAAAATAATTTTTATATAGTTATATTTAGTTACATAATTGTTAGATATTAATACAATATCATCATTTTAACAACTCTAAGTAAAAAATTTAATAATATTAATTTAAACAATCAATATGGAACAATTAAACCCATTACCAACTCTAAGAGGCTTTAGAAAATTATCTGTACCGAAAAATAACCCATCATTCATCTCCAAGATCATTGGCAGAACCAATAAAATTGTTTATCAGTCTCAAGATGACGAAATATATGGACCTAACAAAACATGCTGGAGGGGATCCGTCGTTAAAATAAATGGTAAAATATGGCCAAATGGTAAGGGATATTTTTATGATCAGAAAAACACAGATGGCCAGAAAAAATACGTAATATCTAGTAGGAAAATAAATAATAATTCTTTTTATACGGGGGAATGGAAAAATGGTAAGCCAGAAGGTTACGGAATTAGGAAAATAAATAATTATTCTTTTTATACGGGGGAATGGAAAGCTGGTGAGCAAGAAGGTTACGGAATGATTAACTGGGCAAGCGGTAATTCTTATGAAGGAGAATGGAAAGCTGGTGAGCTAGAAGGTTACGGAAAGTTTACACTAGCCAACGGTGATTATTATGAAGGAGAATGGAAAGCTGGTGAGCGAGAAGGTCAAGGAACATTTACATGGGCAGAAGACGGTGATTATTATGAAGGAGAATGGAAAGCTGGTGAGCAAGAAGGTTACGGAATGATTAACTGGGCAAGCGGTAATTCTTATGAAGGAGAATGGAAAGCTGGTGAGCGAGAAGGTCAAGGAACATTTACATGTAAAAACCACTACTTGATCTGACAGACAGTGCAATTTCAAGAAGTAATTTTTCTAATGATTTTCAATTGAATTTCTAACTGAATTTTCATTATTCAAATTATCCCCTTTATTGTCAAAAAGATTTGATAGATTTTTCTCCTTGGCA
>CAMDAI010000027.1 GCA_945888585.1 Rickettsia typhi
AAACATTTAAAAATTATTGATTTATCCGCCGACTTTCGTCTTAGCGATGGTCAAAATTATAAAAAATGGTATGAACATGAACATTTAGCTTTAGAACTACAAAAAAAAGCGGTTTATGGCCTTAGTGAATTTGCTCGCGACCAAATTAAAAAATCTAATTTAATTGCTTGTCCCGGATGCTATCCAACTTCTTCTTTATTACCTTTACTGCCTTTAATTCAGGCTAAATTGATTAAAACTGATAATATTATAATTGATTCTAAATCAGGAGTCAGCGGGGCTGGACGCAGTGTAAAAGTTAATAATCTATATTGCGAAATTAACGATTCTATGAAAGCTTATTCAATTGGCAATCATCGTCATACTGGCGAAATTGAACAAGAATTATCTAAGATGGCAGCAAGTGAAATTCAAATTAGCTTCACTCCTCACCTAGTTCCAATGAATCGCGGCATTATTTCTACCATTTATGTTAGTTTAGAAAATAGCTTTAATATTGATGATGTAAAAAACTGCCTGGAAACCAAATATGAAGATGAATATTTTGTTAATATAAGTACAGATTATCCATCAACTAGAGATGTATTTGCTACTAATTTTTGTAAAATCGGAATTTTTAAAGGACGTTTACCAAATCAGGTAATTATTGTTTCGGTAATTGATAATTTAGTTAAAGGCGCTTCCGGTCAAGCTATCCAAAATATGAACATTATGTATGGCTTTGACGAAAGAGAAGGCTTAAATTTATTACCAATTTTTCCGTAAAATGGAAAATGAAACATCCCAAAAAATTAAGCTTTATTGATTTCTGTGCTGGTATTGGAGCTGGTCGCCTTGGTCTTGAAAGCAATGGACTTTCTTGTGTTGGTTTTTCCGAAATTGATAGACAAGCAGAAATAACTTATAGAAAATTTTTTGGCGAAGAAGAAATCAATTATGGTGATTTAACAAAAATTAAACCTGAAACACTTCCAGATTTTGAAATAATGATAGCAGGGTTTCCTTGCCAAACTTTTTCTGTTATTGGACAAAGAAAAGGGATGGGAGAGGAGCGTGGGAAAATAATTTTTAGTTTAATAAAGATTATGCTCACAAAGAATGTAAAATATTTTATTTTAGAAAATGTAAAAGGTCTAACTAACCATGATAATGGTAACTCTTTAAAAGTTATTTTAAATGAACTAGATAAGGCAGGTTATAAAGTTTTTTATCAAGTATTAAATAGTATTGATTATGGCGTTCCTCAAATGCGAGAAAGGATATATTTTGTAGGCATAAGAAAAGATTTAGTTGCAGATGATTTTCAATTTTTCTTCCCAAAACGCCAACCAAAAAAAGATATTCAAGATTATTTAATTGATATAAAAGAACTAGAATTTGATGAAAAAAAAGTAACCTACAAAACTTTTTTAAAATACCTAGATAACAAGTATAACAAAGGACAATATTTAATAAATGAACTTCTTGAAAAAGATTATATGGTGATTGATACTCGCCAGTCGGATTTAAGGGTTTATCATAATAAAGTTCCTACTCTTCGAGCTGGTAGACATGGAATTTTGTATGTTAAAAATAAAAAGTTTAGAAAATTATCTGGTTATGAATCTTTGTTGCTTCAAGGTTTTCCAAAAGAACTAGCAAAAAAAGTAGATGGCATTATTGATGAAATAAATTTACTAAAACAAACAGGAAATGCAATGACTGTTAGTGCTATTGAAGCTATTGCGAGAGAACTATTTAAAACTTTAAAAAAACATGAAAAATAAAAAGAAAAATTTAAAACAAAGTATTGCTCTTGGTTCAAAAACCGCCAAAGGCGGATTTACCAATGAGCAAGATGTTATTGATCGTTTTAACAGTTGGAAAACTGATAAGGTTGCTCAAGAGTGGTTGGCAGAAATGAGTTATAAAATAGGCGATATTGAGTTTGTGAAAGCTTCAAAGGTTAGAGGACAATATAAAGCTGATATTCAAGTAAGAATAACTATTTTTATTAAGCTAAAATCTCAGGAAGATTTACAAAATTTACAAGTAAAACTTGTAAGTAATCCACAAGGATTTAATCAAATAGATAAAAGATGGGTTGATAAATATGCTGAGCTTTGGAATCTTCCACAAGATGTAATAAAAATCCTTAAACTTTTTACTGGTGAAATTACTCCCACAAAAAATAATTTGCGTGACTCTCGTAGAATGTTTTTAGACGAAATGAGCAAATCTGATCAGAATAAATTGATAAAGTTTTTTAACGATAACAAGATTTTGATTATTTCAGATTTACTAAAAGGTCGTGGTGAATTTTCAGCAGATTGGACTTTAGTAATTTTGAAAATAAATGGAAAAAATACTTGGGTTTTAAAATCTATAAACCATGTAATGAATATTTTTGGAGCTGGAGATATCAGAATAACGAAAGAAGGAAGTTTGAAAATTGGGAAAATTGGAATGCAGAGAAAAGGTGGAGATGGCGGTCGTGATACTGCTAAAATGTTGCAATTCAAAATCAATCCAGTTGAATTATTCAAAACTAAATAATGAAACTGTGACAAAATCTTTTAAATTTATAATATTTTTGTAGATGACAACCATATTTGCTCCTATAACTGCTATTGGAAAAGCTGGGGTTTCGGTCATTAGAATCTCCGGCCCTGAAGCTGCTGATTGTTTAAGATATTTTGGGATCACTAAAAATCTTGAAGAAAGAAAAGCACTATTGCGAAAAATAATTAATCCTAAAACCGGAAATATTATTGATATTGCTTTACTTACCATTTTTCCGGCACCAAATAGTTTTACTGGTGAAGACGTAGTTGAAATCGCCCTGCACTCTTCACCTTATATTCTAAAAACCATTTTTGAATTACTCTGCGAGGTAGAAAATGTAAGATTAGCTGAGCCTGGTGAATTTTCTAAAATTGCTTTCTTGAACGACAAAATGGACTTGGTAGAAGCTGAAGCATTAAGTGATTTAATTGCTTCAGAAACTGCAATCCAACATCAGCAAGCCTTAAATCAGATGCAGGGAAATTTGAGCAAAATCTATGATAATTGGCGTGCAGAATTAATTAATATTTCTGCTAATATTGAAGCTTATATCGATTTTCCTGATCAAGATTTACCAGAAAATATTGTTGATGATCTGGAAAATCAGGTAAAAAAAATTATTGAAGAAGTTGAGTCCCATTTACATGATAATAAAAGAGGCGAAAAAATTAGAACCGGCCTATCTTTAGCAATAATTGGCCCAACTAATGCCGGTAAATCCAGCTTAATTAATTATCTAGCAAAAAGTGAAATAGCAATTGTTTCAAACATTGCCGGAACCACACGCGACATAGTAGAAACTCATTTAGAAATTGCTGGAATTCCGGTAATTATAGCAGATACTGCAGGAATTAGAGAAACTAATGATGAGATAGAAATAGAAGGAATTAAAAGAGCAATTAAAAAAGCTGAAAATGCTGATTTAAAAATTTTAATTTTAGATGCAACTGATCTAAAAAATTGGCCAAAAATTGATGATCAAACCTTATTAATCATTAATAAAATTGATAAAGCCAAAAATGAAATTCCCGATTTTTTAAAAAAATTTAATCCAATCCAAATTTCTATCAAAGAAAATATTAATTTGGATAAATTACTAAACACTTTAGAAAATCAGGTAAAAGAACTTGCCAGCCCAGGATCTACACCGCTTATTACCAGAGCAAGATATCGGGAAGCGCTAAACGAAATGCTGGAAAATCTTTCTTATTTTTCTTTGACAAAAAATATTGAATTAGCTGCTGAAGACTTAAGATTAGCCATTCGTGCCATTGGAAAAATCACTGGAAAAGTTGATGTAGATGAAATATTAGATAAAATTTTTGCCGGTTTTTGCATTGGAAAATAGTAAATTAACAATATCTCGATACATAATAAAAATTTAGTTAATAAAGTTTTTTAGACTCTTTTTAAAGAAAATTGTTCATTAAATTAAACATCATAAAAATATGATAAAATTAACAGATATTCTAAAACTTGAAAATTATGATAAATATAATGTTCATTTGTCATGCTGGAATGGATATGATCACCCTTTAAATATTTTTCTAAAAGACGAAAATGAGTATAAAAAATGGCAGGAATGGAAAGGTAATCAAAAAGACGGAAAAATAATTAAGCAAAAATTCTTAAGGGATTACATACTTTCATTTGTTCAAGTTTATCATGAGGGTAGCGATATTCATTTATTCACCGGTATTTATAAAATAGTTGAAAGACTTGATGACAGATATGAAGTAGAAAAACTTGATATATTTCAAAATCTTATTGGAAGATTGAAAATAAAACATAAACGCAAGGGTCAGCTATCTTCTTTTTTGCTTGAGAGTATTGTTGATGACATGTCAATTCACGAAATCATGCAAGAAAGACTACAATGCAGAGTATTTGATGGATATAGTAAAATAAATTTAAAATTTACCGAACTTGAGACCATAATTAAAAAAGACATCAAGGACTGGAAATTAAAATTAGATAATTTACAGGGGATTTATCTGCTGATTGATGATAGCAATAATAAAATGTATGTAGATTCTGCATCCAGTGAATTAGGTATTTGGCAAAGATGGAAAAACTATATTTACAATTACACTGGTGGAAATAAAGGTCTTAACGAACTTCACAAAGAAGTAGGAGAAGAACATTTTAGAAACCATTTTCGTTTTCTTCTATTGGAATATTTTACAGATAAAACCGATAAGGATTATATAATAAATCGCGAAAGCTTTTGGAAAGAAGTTCTAAATACAAGAAAATTTGGTTATAATAGAAATTAGCAGTACCAAAAATAGTATTTTCTGTAGAACACTAATAAAAAATGGACATTCAATTGATGTACATTTAGAAATTTATAAATTGTATTTAAGAACTCTTTTTTAAAATCTCATAAATAGCATCAGTAATTTTAATCAAATCATCCTTTTCCATTATCAATGGCGGCATTACATAAATAACATTTCCAAATGGCCTTAACCAAATTAATTCTTGAGCAAATTCTATACGTAATTCAAACATTTTTTGCCAGTTAAAATCAGTTTCAATCACTCCAATTGCACCTAAAACTCTGACATCTTTTACATGATTAAGATTTCTGCATTTTTCTAATTCCTGAGATAAAATTCCAGAAATTTTACTCACTTTCTTCTCATAATTATTTTGTTCAAATAAATCAAGTGAAGCATTGGCTGCCGCGCAGGCAAGTGGATTTCCCATAAAAGTTGGGCCGTGCATTAATGCCTTATCTAAATCATTACTTAAAAATTGATTGTAAATCTCATCAGTTGCTAAAGTTGCAGCTAAGGTCATTACACCTCCAGTTAGAGCTTTGCCAAGCACCATGATGTCTGGAGAGATTTCCGCATGATTACAGGCAAAATATTTTCCAGTACGATAAAAACCAACCGCACATTCATCAGCTATAAATAATAAATTATATTTTTTGGCAATTTCGTAAATTGCTTTTAGCATTTCCGGAGAGTGAAATTTCATACCACCAGCACATTGTACTAATGGCTCAATTATTATAGCGGCCGTATTTTGATGAACTGATTTTACAAAATCTTCAAACTCCATTAATTCTTTTTTATCTTGAGGCAAATTTACTGAATAATTTTTAGCCAAAACATTCGTAAACTTTTTATGCATCCCATCAGTTAAATCAGCTAGCGACATACATCCAGCTGTGTCACCATGATAAGAATTTTTAAAAGAAATAAATTTATTCTTTTTTGAGGTTTTTTTGTTAATGAAAAACTGTAGTGCCATTTTCATCGCCACTTCCACTGCTGTAGATCCTGAATCTGAGAAGAAAACTTTGTTTAAACCAACTGGAGCTATTTTAACCAGACGATTAGCTAATTTATAAGTTTGATCATTAGCAAGACCAGCCATCATAACATGCGGCAATATTTCTGCCTGATTTTTTATTGCAGAAATTATGTGGAAATTATTGTAACCATGAGCCACCGACCACCAAGAAGCAATACCATCAATCAACTCTCTGCCATCTTTTAACTTAATTCTAACACCATCAGCACTCACAACTTCTAATTGCTTGGGTGCAATTTGCATTTGAGTATAAGGCAACCAAATATTATTTTTTCCCTGAATTATAAAATCAGTCATTATCAATTAATCTTGATTTTTTCAGCATAAGCATACCATTTACTTTCCGGATAAGATTTTTCCAGTTCCATCTTCATTTCTTCAGCCTGCTCTTTTAAGCCAATTTTATAATAAATTTCAAATAGACGCAAATAAGCTTCCGGGGTTTGATTAGTTCTAGAATAACGATCAATCACTTCTTTAAAATTTTGTATTGCACCTACATAATTAGCCATTTTCATTTGATATCTACCAACCGACATTTTGGCTCCTGCTATATGATCATCAATTGATCCCAATTTTTCTCTGGCATCTTTAGCATAATCACTATTTGGAAATCTGGCAATCAATTCTCTAAAATTATAAGAAGCCATCTGCGCATCATCTTGAGCCTTGGTAATATCAACAATACGATTGTAATAAGACATCGCTCTTAAATATTGCATATAAACTACATCACTATTAGCTGGATTAAGCCTGATAAAATCTTCAGCAGCTCTTATTGTTTCATCATATTTTTCATCTTTATAATAAGCATAAGCTGCAATCACTTGGGCTTTGATTGACCATTTTGACAAAGGATAATCATCATCAATTTTTTCAAAACCTTCAGCTGCTTCTAAATATCTTTTTTGCTTTAACTTTTTCATAGCCTCAGTGTAGGACTGTTCAGCACTTTCTTCTTTTTTATTAGTAGAACAAGAAAAAATTAGAAATTGACAGAAAATTATGACTAATAGTTTTTTCATCTCATTTTCTAATTGTAATACTTAATTTGTGAGCAGTAAGACCTTCACTTTCAGCCAACAAAGCAGTTTGATTTTTTAATTTATCAAAACCATTCTTAGAACAAGAAATTATAGAAATTCTTTTTAAAAAATCAAAAACCGAAAGACCACTGGAAAATCTTGCAGTACCCATAGTTGGCAATGTATGACTTGGTCCGGCAATATAATCACCAATTGCCTCGGGAGAATATTTTCCAATAAAAATTGCACCAGCATTAGTAATTTTCTTAGCAATTAATTCTGGTTTAGAAGTTGCTATTTCAAGATGCTCTGGAGCAAATAAATTTGACAGTTCTGGCCCATCTTTTAATAAATTTTTTACAATAATTATAAAAGAATTTTCACTCAAACTTTTTTCAATTATTGATCTTCTGGATAATGACTGAGTTAATCTAGTCAACGAATCATTAACCAAGCCAGCAAATTTAAGATCATCTGTAATTAATATTGCTCTTGAATCAACACCATGCTCTAACTGAGACAACATATCTGCCGCAACCCAATCCTGGTTCATTTTATTATCAGCAATAATTAAAATATCAGTTGGACCTGCAACCATGTCAATTCCAACTTCACCAAATAATTGTTTTTTAGCTAAAGCTACATAACTATTTCCCGGACCTATGATTTTATCAACTTTTTTTACAGTATCTGTTCCCAGAGCTAAAGCCGCAATTGCTGCAGCTCCGCCCATTTTATAAATAGTTTTAATTCCGCATAAATCAGCTGCAACCAATACTGAATCAGCAACTTTTCCAGCATTGCTGGGAACGGCCATAACAATATTTTTTACTCCCGCAACTAAAGCGGGAACTGCTCCCATCAAAACTGAGCTAGGATAAACTGCAGTTCCCCCGGGAACATAAACTGCTATTTTTTCAATTGCTTGCCATCTATTTCCAAGCGTAACTCCGATTTTATCCTTATTAGAAAAATCTTTAGGCATTTGTTTTTTATGATAAGAATATATTCTCTTATAAGAGGTTTTTAGAGCAGCAACCAACTTTGGATTAACATTTTTTTTTGCTAATGTAATTTCTTTAGAACTTACCAATAAATCATCTGATTTTTTAAAATTAGCAGAATCAAACTGATTACAAATTGCAATAATTATCTTGTCACCTTGTTGTTTTACCTGATTGATGATCGATGTTACTTTTGTTTGCAAATCATAATTCACTACCGAATTTTGCTGCAAAATATTAGCAATTGCAGCAGAAAAATTTTCACTTTTATAACTAATTATTTTAGCTTTCATGTTTCTTAATTAATTTCCCAATGTCCCAGTTTTTGACAAATCATATTGAAAAGTCCATAAAATAATCATCCTCATCTAATTTAGTAAATTTTACATATTTTCTACCATACCTTTCTAAGTCTGCCAATTCTACCTTAGCTTTATCAAGCACTCCTAACCTATTTCTAAAGTATTCTCCTATGAGGCTGTTGTTTTGAGGGGTATGCAATGCTTTATCGCCGTCTTGTGCCACTGTCATTACAAAATAATGCCCGTCATCGGTAGTTACTGTAAAATGATGTGCCTTTTCAGGGAAAAATTTTCTCTTTACTATTTTTTGCGGAATAGGAATATAAGCTTGGTTACCGTCTCTCCCTTTTCTTTGACCCCAATTTAATCCTGATTTTTCATGAATAGAATTCTTTTTTTCGTTATATAATGGCAATTCGCAAGCATCGTTATCTGTGTTGATAGCTAAATTCTGTTCGGTCGCTCTGCCATCAGGCATAGAACGGATTTTTTAGTAATGTAACTATCTCCTTCTTGATGAGTGCAGTAGATAGAATTGGCTGATATGGTATTATAGTATTCTAAACTTGAAACAGGGTCGCAAGCGGTTATAATCTCCCCTTGCTTGGTAAAAAAAGCATTTTGAGTATAATTTGCTGACCCTGTATAAGCTTTAATGGGAATATTATCTTTGCACCATACATAAAGTTTAGAGTGAATATGTTTAAAATCATGGCTTACATAAGAACACTTAAAATTATTTTCTGCTTTCTGCATTATTTCTTGAAATAACTTATGGTCGGCCTCTCCAATACCAACACAAGGGGTCATTCCGACTATAAGCTCTATTTTAAGATTTAGACTTTTCTCTTTTAATACTTCTAAATGTCTTGTTGCCATACTGGAAGTTGCAAAGCCACTGATAATTTTTAGTGTATTGCATTTATCCGCATCTGCAATTAAAACGCCTTCAAATAGTTTGTTCGATAAAATCATATTCCAAATGCTCTTTATATTTCATATTACTTTTACCAAAAGGATATTCTTGACCTTGAAGCGATTTAAAAACTGCTTCAAATATGATTTTACCTGCCAATGGCGGCACGGCCATGCCAATTTGTTTTCTCACGCTTTCTTTTGAACCGCTGAATATAAAATCATCTGGAAAGGTCTGTAGTCTTGCCCGCTCTCTATTAGTTAAAGCCCTATTTTCCTTATAATGGTAAACATGCGTGCCACCTCCGCCACTTGCGGTAATGGTATAAGCAGGCTTATCTGCCACAAGCCTTTTATAAATTTGGCTTAGCTTAGCCCCCACTACATTCAGCTTTAAATGCTCAGGAAGACTGGCATTAAAGGCATTTTCACCTTCTTTAATATGAGAAAGCCTTTCAACTACTACTGCCGATTGCTTGGTTAATTCGTTATTCCACGCATTATCAGGTATATTAGAGAGAGCAGTTTTAACAGTATTATCAATAGTTATATAAGGTTCAAAAGAAGGAATTTTAAAATCATGTGGACAGTTCTTTTTAAATCCTACTATAAAAATCCTATTCCTTTTCTGCGGGATTCCATATTGATCCAGTTTGTATAAGTGAGGATATATTTTATACCCACAATTTGAAAAATCATCTAAAATTATCTTTAAAGCTTTGCCATCGTTGGCATTTCTTAAGCCTGATACATTTTCAGCGATAAAAAACTCTGGCCGGAATTTTTCAAGGGCTTGAACGCAATAAGTATATAATGCCCCGAAACTTCCTTTTATTCCCTCTTGAGTTCCTACTACACTGAAATCATTGCATGGAAAACCAAAAGCAAGGGCATTTACTAGGGGTAAATCATCAAAAGATAGCTTCCTAATATCAGTATTGATTATTAAAGTGTCTTTTCCTGCTACATTTTTTTTATAAGTTTCGCAAGCATCTTTGTCGTAATCTACCGCCCAAGAGTGCTTAAGAGTTATACCTGTATTTCGTGCTAACTTTGCCCCTAAGGCTAAACCTCCAGCGCCGCAAAATAATTCACCTAATCTAAAATCTATCATCTTACTCCGTTCTTAATTAATAAATCAAACATTTGCTTATTTTTCCTATTATTATACTTGAAGTACACTCTTGAATATAACTATCAAGATGTTTTATGCGTGCCATTTGGTCGGCATCATTCATAGCTTCTCTTATTTTCATTTGCATACACCACGCTGTGTCTTTGTTTACGTTTAATTGTCTTGCTAATTCTCTTGAACTCATACCTTTCTTTACATTGGTAATAATTGCTATTGCTAAGAACCATTTCTTAAGCTCAATATGTGTACCCTCAAATATAGTACCTACTTTAACAGAATAAAGATTTGTCAAGAATTATTTGTCAAAAATTGGGGCATTGGGATTAATTTTTATAAAACTTCCAATTTTAATTCCCAACTCTTCAGATAATCCACCGTTGATTTCTAAAACTTTAGTAATTTTATGTTCTGAAGAAATTATATCCAGAGACTCTGGAATAGCATTATGCTTGATTGAAACAATTTTATTATTTTTATCGATAAAAAGCATATCAAGTGAAATCTTAGTATTTTTCATCCACATCGCAATTACCTGCTCTTTTTCAAATTCAAAAAGCATTCCATAATTATTAGGAAGATCCGTAACAAACATCAAACCTAACTCTTTT
>CAMDAI010000028.1 GCA_945888585.1 Rickettsia typhi
AACACCAACTGTTGCGGCTGCAAGAATGCCAATTACTAAAGCAACTTCTAAAATTTCTCGAAATAGAATTATGCTGGTTTGAAACATTATTTAATTCAAATAGATTGTCTGATAATAGTTATCAGTATTGTTAATAATCATTTGTGATACAAGTTTTATTTAATTAATTTATTAATAACTGATGATGCATCAGTTTAAGTTTAATCTAATAGCTTGTATGAATTTGCTTTTATATTCTTTCAGGAGAAGATGATGTAGTTAAAGAATAAGAAGAGCCGTTTGTTTTTATTATTGATGATGGAGTTTTTATATAATTCTCTTCTATTTTCTTGCATTCTTCTTCCAGTTTGTCGGTTATATTTTGTGCTATTCCATGTTTATTAATTTCAGGATTTCCAATTTCAAAAAGCTCATTTTTTTCTTTTCTTTTCTTATCTATTAAAATAAGAGGTTTTACATAATATCCGTAGATTTCAGATAAATGTTTTACGGTATCTATTGATGTATTAAAGGATGATGGCAGTGCTTTAGTTTGATCGTTTAGCCAAAAAACTGGCATAGCAAAAGTATCATATCTTGGTTTAAATGCACACTCATTATAAGAACGAAAACCTCCAACATCTTTAATAATTCGATCAGTTCCTACGTTACGACTATAGGGACATTGTTGAAAATTTCCCGGGCCCATTTCATAAGGCATTACTACCATTTTTTTTGAACCATCTTCTTTTTGTATAGTTTGTATAGTTGTAGATGCATCATGATCCCAAAAGCTGTGTATTCTTGATACTGATGCTCTGAGATCATGCAAAAGCTTTTGTGCTTCCATATCCTCTCGATCAACTTTTAAACTACTGGTTATTTTGTAAAAATCTTCACTATCATTTTCAAGATGAAATACCATCATTCCTTCATGCGGAAGGTATCCTCCTGGAAAAAATCCGGTCTTCTCGTGAAAACTTACACTAGCTGCAATTGAAGCGAGTCTTTTATCATACTGAGTTTCTTTTGTTAAAAAATTTTCACGTTTTCTATATTCGCCAAGATTCATTGAGTATAAATATTTAGAATCTAAAAATGACTTAAATATAAGCAATCCAGGATTGTTACTTTGTTCGCGATAAAATGAATCTTTGAATTTTGAATAAGTTTGCTCCAAGTGAGAATTATTCTGATATTGTTGATTGTAGTGTTGAGCAGTTTCTAATAAGTATTTAGCGGCAGATTTTGGATCTAGAAATGATTTATTAAGAATTTTATTAGCTGATTTCATAGACCCTCTTTATTGGTTAAAATTAATTATCCCAATTGTTGAATCTTCAGTTTTGCTGAAGGAATTGTCCAGGTTTTTAAATCCAACTGCACTTCCAAAGACATGCTTGTAACTCTTCATAGTTTTTTGTTATTAACTAATCAAGTTAATATTTAAATTAGAATTAAATTTTTAATCCGTTGATAATGAATTATGGCAACTGTTATAAATTTCAGGAGATCAAAGTGATCCTCTTCTATCTTGGTTGCTTTGTCTAATCTTGTTTTAGATATTTTAAACTAATATTTTATGGATTTTAATTAAAAAATTAAATTCTTACGATAGCTAATTGCTTCCATCAAATGATTTTGATTAATTTTTTCTAACCCCTCTAAGTCTGCTATGGTTCTGGCTACTCGCAGAATTCTATTGTAACCACGCATAGAAATATCCATTTTTTCTACTGCAATTTTTAAGATTTTCTGACTTTCCTGATCTAACTGAGTATATTTTTCTAAAGTTTTACCATCCGCTCTAGCATTGGTTTTAGAAGATTTATTTTCCATACTTAATTCATTTAAATAACGATTTATTTGAATTTCTCTTGCCTTATAGACATTGATTGCAACCTCAATTGATGATCGCTCATTATCATTTTGATTATTCTCAAAAATATTAATTTGTGGAACTTCAATTATAATATCCATCCTGTCAATCATTGGACCGGATATTTTTGATTGATAATCACGACCACAATAAGGAGCTTTTTTGCAAGCCTTAATTTCATCCATCAAATAGCCACAACGACAAGGATTCATTGCGGCAATTAATTGAAAATTTGCTGGATATTCAATGTGAGAATTAACTCTTGATACAGTTATTTTACTATTTTCAATTGGTTGACGCAAAGAATCTAAGACTGTTCTCGGAAATTCTGCTAATTCATCCAGGAATAAAACTCCATTATGAGCTAGAGAAATTTCTCCTGGTTTTGATTTGGAGCCACCACCAACCATTGCAGGCATTGAGCAAGAATGATGAGGAGAACGAAATGGTCTGGTTCTGACCAATTTACCGTCAGTTATTTTTCCACTAATGCTATGAATGATATTAATTTCTAAAATTTCTTGTAAGTCCGGTTCAGGAATTATTCCTGGTAAGCGTGAGGCTAACATTGATTTTCCAGTTCCAGGTGGACCAACCATTAGCATATTATGACCGCCGGCAGCAGCAATTTCTAAAGCTCTTTTAGCAGTTTCTTGGCCTTTAATATCTTTTAGATCTGGGTAGTATATTTTCTCTATAATCTTGTTAGGTTTTGGTTTGGCAATTATTTGAATTGCTCTTAAATGATTAATTAGAGCAATTAAATTATTTGGAGCAATAATTGATATATCATCTCCGGCCCATGCAGCTTCTGATCCACATGCTTCAGGACAAATAATTCCACAATTCATGGCATTAGCTTCAATTGCTGCAGGAAGAACACCGTTTATTTGGCTTATAGTACCATCAAGAGCTAATTCTCCTAAGCAATAATATTTATCGACTGATTCTTGGCTAATGGTTCCTAATTCAATCAATAACCCGATAGCAATAGCTAAATCAAAATGACTTCCTTCTTTAGCTAAATCTGCGGGCGCTAGATTAACGGTAATTCTTTTGGGTGGAATTTCTAAGCCCATAGAAGTAATGGCGGCACGAACTCGTTCTCGTGATTCGCCAACAGCTTTATCTGGTAGACCTACGACATTAAAAACGGAAGTTCCGGGCGCAATTTTGACTTGGACATCAACAGTGGCAACATTGATGCCCAAGAAAGCAAAAGTTTTTACTTTAGATACCATAAGAAACTAGGGTTTAATTAGTGGTTTTATTAATAGTGATTCTACATGGCAAGCTTCTAAATCAATAATCTCTTGCAAAAAGTCGCTAATTCTGTGGTTAAAAATTGCGTGCCGAAATATAAAATATGATCCAATAATTTTTTTCAACTAAGCCAGGGTAGTAATACATCAAAAATTTTTCTACTCTAGGTTGTATAATTAATTCTCATTATAACTAATATTTAGGAATAACTTATTTTGCTCTTTCGTTGGGTAAAAGTGTGATAAGAAATGTGTGTTTTAAAGTGAATTTGTTGGTTGAAATCAATTTTATTAAGCGATAGAGAGTTTTTGTAAGTGGCAAATTAGCAAAGCCGAAAATTCGTGATATTGTTTAATTGCTATTTAGTTAAACCAATATTATCAGTTATTCTACCACAATACAGTCAGACTTAGTTTTGCCAGTTTGATTAATGAATTTTAAGCAAAAATTCTCAGCTTCAATTTGACTATAGAATCCATCAATTTGTAGACGATAAAACATCCCTCTTTGTCCAAGATTAACCTCTTGAATTACTGGTTTTAAGCCGGAAAATAATTTTGAATGTTTTTCATCTAACTTTTCCCAATAATCACTAGCTGATTTGGCAGAATTCATTGCGGCTAATTGAACTCTGCTTGCTTGTTTAGGGATTTTTGTTTTAATTGCACCTTGGTTTTGATTTCTAATGTTTTCCGAGGTAGTTAATTTTGCTTCAACCTTTTTCTCGGAATTATTTTCAATCTTGGTATCAGTCTCTTTTTTTGATAGTTTAGATTTGGCTTGAGATTCATTTATATTAGTTTTTGAAGCCGCATCGTAAATGATAACTTTTTCATTATTTTTTGTTAATTGAACAGATTTATTATTATCCTTATTATTAATCATCACTTCTTTTTTTGTACGATTATAAGGATTTACTGGTGGATTTAACGGTCTTTCCGGCATCTTTAGGCCAGATCTAGTTTTTTCCAGAGATTCTTTTTTATTACCAACAATATTCTCATAAACATTTTTATCCAAATCACTAATAACAGTAATGCCATCTTCAGTTTGAATGTCACCTTCAACAACTTTTATGGGTTCTTCGGGAGATTTGATGGTTTTAATCTCATTATTATTGTCGCTATAGACAAAATAATAAGCATTCATACTAATATAAATGAAGCAGAGAATAGAAAATAAAACGGTTCCTGCCAGCAAGCATTTTTTAACAATTACTGAAGCTCGGCTTTGTTCTTCATCTTTTAAATAGCCAAAATCTTCATTCATGATATTATTTTTTATTTATTGAAGTCATGGAAATTACTCGGAACTAAAAAGTTCCTGTGTCTTTGTCATTAACGCATTTCCTCTAATGGCTTGATATTAAAAATTGAAAGCCCTGAAGCTATTATTTTAGAAGTTGCAATTACTAAATAAATTCTAGCTTTAGTCAAATTCTTATTATTTTTAATAATAAATTTTAATTCAGGATTTTCACTACCTTTATTCCAAAGACTATGAAAAATTGCAACCAATTCTTGTAGATAAAAAGCAATTCGATGCGGTTCAAAATTGGTAACGGCCATTTCAATATTGCGCGGATAGGCGGCTAATTTTTGAATTAACTCAATTTCAGTTTCATCGGTTAGTTTTTCTAGAATTTCTAGGTCAGCTTTTTCATTTAAAATATTATTCAAATCTGGCATTTCATTTTTTAAATTGCGCAATACCGAATAACATCTGGCATAAGCATATTGTACATAAAAAATTGGATTATCCTTTGATTGTTCAACCACTTTACTTAAATCAAAATCAAAAGGAGCATCATTTTTTCTAGAAAGCATTATGAAGCGAATAACGTCAGTTCCAACTTCGTCAATAACATCTCTAGCGGTAATAAAATTGCCCGATCTTTTTGACATTTTTAATGGTTCGCCATTTTTAACAAATTTTACCATTTGGCATAAAATCACTTTTACTTTCGCTTTGCCTTCGCTTACAGCATTTACCACTGCACCCAATCTTTTAACATATCCGGCATGATCATAACCCAAAGGCAGAATCATAATTTCAGCACCGCGCTCAAATTTATTCAGTGCATAAGCAATATCACCACCAAAATAAGTTGGAGTTCCATCAGATTTTTTTACTACTCGGTCCATATCATCACCAAATAGAGTGCTGCGAAATAAAGTCTGCTCTTTTTCTTCATAATCATCCGCCATTTTACCTTTCGGGGCTTCAATGGTTCCATGATAAATTAAGTTTTTTTCTTCCAGCATTTTAATGGCTGCATCAATTTTTCCGGTATCATGTAATTCTTTTTTTTCCGAAAAAAGATGATCGTGTTTAATACCAAGTGCGGCTAAATCAGAAGTGATCATTTTCATCATTTCATCCACAACAAAATCACGAATTAAAGATATATATTCATGTTCATTTTTTTCTTTTAATTCTAATCCAAATTTTGCCTTTAAAGCCTGACCGATTGGAATGAGATATTCACCAGGATAGAGTCCTTCTGTAATTTCTATTTTTTCTCCTAAAGCCTCCAGATAACGTAAATAAGCTGATTTAGCAAGTGTAATAATCTGACTTCCAGCATCGTTAATATAATATTCGCGGGTAATTTTATAACCAGTTTTTGAAAGTAAATTTGCTAAAACATCGCCATAAATTGCGCCGCGAGTATGACCAACATGCATTGGGCCCGTTGGATTGGGTGAAGCATATTCCACATTGACATTTTCACCATGACCAATTTTGGGAAGTTGATATTCTTTTTGATCCAGTAGATTTTGTAAAAATTCATACCAAATTTTATTTTCTAGAACCACATTGATAAATCCGGCTCCAGCTACTTCTAAGCTTTTAATATTTGGATTATTTTTTAATTCGGAAATGATTTTTGCAGCTAATTCCCTAGGTTTTATTCCAAAATTTTTACAAAAAACCATTGTTGCATTACTTGCCATATCTCCATGCTTTTTTTCACGACAAGGTTCAACGGTGAAATTTGCTAATTGCCCAGCATCAATATTTATACCAACATTTTTGGCAAGCTGCAGAATAATTTTTTCTAATTCTTGCTTTAAATAATGGAAAATATTCATTAATTTTTATCTGGTAGAATTTATGGCTTGAAAGCCTTGAATCTATATAACAATCTTTAAAAAAACAATTTATTTATGACTCTTGACAGATCATAAACAAATAGTACAATCTTTATCCGTCAGACCAGTTATGTTTTGGTTGGCCATGATGTTAGGTGTTAAATAATTTATGAGGTGTTTATGAATAATAATTCTCTAGTTTTATCCAACTTTTCTAATATTAAATCTTCTGAATCTAGTTTTTATGCTTATTTGCAGGAAATTCAAAAATTTCCAATGCTTTCTGCATCTGAAGAATATGAATATGGAACTAGGTTTCAAAAAAATGGCGATACAGAAGCTGCTAAAATGCTGATTCAAAGCCATTTACGTTTAGTGGTAAAAATTGCTACCAAATTTCGTAATTATGGTCTGCCTATCGGCGATTTAGTGTCGGAAGGAAATATTGGTTTAATTCAGGCGGTAAAGAAATTTGATCCGGTTAAAGGTTTTCGTTTCTCTACATATGCTATGTGGTGGATTAAAGCCTATATTCAGGAATATATTTTACGCTCATGGTCATTAGTTAAGCTTTGCACAACGGTTGCTCATAAAAAATTATTTTTTAATTTACGTAAAATCAGAAAGCAAATTGATGCAACTGATGAAGCTTTGTCGCCAGCTCAATTAAAAGAAATTTCCCGTGATTTAAATGTTTCTGAAGATGATATCAAAATGATGAACCTCAGAATGTATAATCCAGATTCTTCCTTGAATCAAGCTGTTGGTGATGAGGGGGAGGGAGGAGAGGTGATTGATAAAATTGCTTCTAATCAGGCGAGTCAGGAGCAAATTTTAATTAACTATCAGGAAAAATCACGTCGTGAGGTAATGTTAAAATCAGCTTTTTCTAAGTTAAATGATCGTGAACAAGAAATTATTCGGATGCGTCAACTAACTGAACCAGCGCTAACATTGGAAGATGTAAGTAAAATTTATAAAATTTCCAAGGAAAGAGTGAGGCAGATCGAAGCCGTTGCTTTAGAAAAAATTAAAAAAGAAGCTAGGAGATTGGCTAATAGCTAGTGTTTACTGGTATCATCAATCACATTGCAATTATTGAAAGTTTAACCAAAAATCCTGATAGTGATTTATTACTTTCGGTTAAATTTCCAAATAAAAATATTAATCATAATCTTGATTTAGGCTGTTCTATCGCTTGCTCAGGAATTTGTTTAACATTAATTCAAAAGCATCAAGAAGAAAATTATTTTTTGCTTAATTTTAGTGTTTCCAGAGAAACTATTAGCAAAACCGCAGTTTTGAGTTGGTATGTTGGTGCTAAAATTAACATCGAATTTTCCTTAAAGATTGGTGATGAGCTTGGCGGACATATGGTTAGTGGTCACATTGATGGAGTTGCGGTGATAAAATCAATGAAAAAAATCTTAGATTCTCACGAAATTATTTTTGAATTTCCACCAGAATTAAAAAAATTTATTTCTCCGAAAGGTTCTATTGTGCTAAACGGCGTTTCGCTCACGGTTAACCAAGTAGGTGACAATGATTTTTCAGTAAATTTAATTAAACATAGTTTTGATTATACTAATTTCCATGATGCAAAAGTTGGTGATAAGGTAAATTTGGAAATTGATATGATTGCGCGCTATCTAAATCAATTACTTAATAAAGCGAGTTCTATATGAGTTTCAAAGATAAAAATTTTTTAGCTACCATTCCTGAAATTATTGAAGAAGCTAAGCAAGGTAAGATGTTTATTTTGGTTGATGATGAGGATAGAGAAAATGAAGGTGATTTGGTAATTCCAGCCGAGATGTGTGATGATAAGCAAGTAAATTTTATGGCTAAATATGGTCGTGGTCTTATCTGTTTAGCTTTGGATGAAAATAGAGTAAATAAGCTTGGACTGCCTCTAATGGCACTGGATAATGGTTCACGTCATAGAACAGCTTTTACTGTTTCAATTGAGGCTAGAGAAGGAATATCGACGGGAATATCAGCTAAAGATCGGGCTAAAACTATTGCTGACGCCATTAATCCAAAAAAAGGTAAGGAAGCAATTGTTAGTCCGGGTCATATTTTTCCTTTAAAGGCTCAAGAAGGCGGAGTTTTAGTGCGCGCAGGTCATACTGAAGCCTCGGTGGACATTGCTAAATTAGCTGGGCTAAATCCATCAGGAGTGATTTGTGAAATTATGAATGATGACGGTTCAATGGCCAGAATGAAGGATCTGATTTTATTTGCTAAAAAACATAATTTAAAAATTGCCACCATTGCTGATCTAATTGAATATCGTCGCTATAATGATAAATTGGTTGAGTGCACAGGACAAAGCATCATTGACAGTGAATTTGGTGGTGAATTTAAGGCCATAATTTATCAAAATAAAATTGATGGCAGTGAGCATTTGGCTTTGATAAAAGGTAAAATTGACAGTAAAAAACCGGTGATGGTAAGAATGCATCACTTAAATTTATTTGACGATATTTTAGGTGAAAAGCAAAATGGTAAAAATGGCATTTTACAAAAATCTATGCAAAAAATTGCTAAAAATAAAAATGGTGTGATAGTACTAATCAGAAGATCGGATGAGCCTTTAGCTAATTTAGCTCCAGCTTCAAAAATTTCTAAAGTTAAACCGGAAAAGGAACTAAGACATTATGGAATTGGTGCGCAAATATTATTGGATTTGGGAATTAAGGATATGATTTTGCTGACTAATTCTAAAAAATCAGTAATTGGTTTAGAAGGTTATGGGCTTACAATTTCCAAATATGAAAAAATTTAACATTTTCTAAACTGAGCAAGTCTTATAATTTATCATTCTTTTCATCATCAAATAAAATCCGATTTGCTTCGCCTTCCAAATCATCAAATTGTTTGGTTTTGAGTGACCATAAAAAAGCAATAAGGCCTATAGATCCTAGGAAAAGAGCGATAGGTATTAAATAAATTAAAATAGTCATTTTATACCAAAATACAAAATTAATAATACCAAAATTATTTTGGTAAGAAATATAAAATCAATAAATTTTAGATTTTTTATTTTTTATTCTAAGGGCATTTAATACCACAATAATTGATGATGATGACATTGCAAGTGCCGCAATCAGAGGAACAATACATCCTGCAATAGCAAATGGAACGGCAATTAAATTATAGGCCAAGGCAATTGCAAAATTTTCCTTCATTAATTTTTTTGCTTTTTTTGCTACTAAAATAACTTCCAAAACCGGATATAATTTTTGACCTTGGAAAATAATATTAGCAGCATTTTTAGATATATCACTGGCTATAGAAGGAGAAATTGAAACATCAGCTAAAGCTAGTGCGGGCGCATCATTTAAACCATCTCCAATCATTAGAATGTTCTTATTTTGAGATTTTAATTGTTTAAGAAAATTGCATTTATCTATTGGAGTTTGGTTGTAATAATATTGGGTAATTCCAACTTTATTTGCCACATTTTCTACTGCAGATTTTTTGTCTCCGGAAAGCAGAATTATTTTTTTCTTTAATTTTTGTAATTGCTTTATAACTAACTCTGCATCTGGTCGCAGCTCATCTTCAAATTTGAAAACAACTATTTTATCACCATATTTTAGATAAACTTCAGAAGTTATTTCATTGTTATTTTCTTCATTTAAATTAGTGGCAAATTCTTTTTTTCCTAATTTAATTGCCTGGTTGTTATAGATAGAAGAAAGGCCGCTTCCCATAATTTCACTTACTTGTAATTCAAGTAAATTTCCAGAGCAGGAATTGCATAAAGCCTTGGATAATGGATGTTTGCTTTTAGAGGCAACACTTGCGGCAATTAATAATAAATTTTCATCAATTTCATTTTTATTAATTAGCTTTGGTTGTCCTAAAGTTAGGGTTCCGGTTTTGTCGAAAACTACTGAGTCAATATTGGTTAATTTTTCCAGCGCTTCACCACTTTTTAATAAAATTCCCTGTTTCATTAATCTGGAACTGGAAACTATTTGAACCACAGGCACTGCTAAGGCCAAGGCGCAAGGGCAGGTTATAATTAGGACGGCGGTGGCAATTAATAATGATTGATGCCAGCCGGCTTTTAGATAAAAACACCAAATTATAAAAGAAATTGCAGCTAAAATATGAACAATGGGAGTATAGTATTTTGAAACTTTATCAGCAATTCTGACATATCTACTTTTGTCTCTTTCAATATTTTCAGTAAGAGTAATAATTTGAGCTAACAGGGTTTCTTCCTTCGTTTTATTTACCATAATTTTAATTGGTGCAGCCAGATTGATCATGCCAGCAAAAACCTCTTCATTAATGCTAATTTTTTTTGGCATCGATTCTCCGGTGATAAGAGAAGTATCAATTTCAGAAATGCCCTCAATTACAATTCCATCAGCTGGAATTCTATCTCCGGCAACTATCAGCAAAATCATATTTTTTTTAATGTCTTTAACACGAATAGTTTTTGGCTGATTATTTTCATCAATTAGAGTTGCGGCACTAACTTGTAATAATGCCATTTGGCTGGCAGTTTGCATAGCTTTTTTTCTGGCACCAAAATCTAAATAGCGTCCAATTAATAAAAAGAAAAT
>CAMDAI010000029.1 GCA_945888585.1 Rickettsia typhi
ACTAATCAGGATAAATATTATGTAGTTAAATGTGTATTTTATCCAAAAAATTCCGCTAATGTTTTAGTTGATTTTAGAATTAGAAAAAATCCTGATTCTGCTGATTTTAAAGTGTTAGATATTGTTATTGAGGGTATTAGTTTAATCGAAACCCAAAGATCTGAATTCGGATCAGCAATTGCTGCTAGTGGTTTAGACAAGTTTCTAGTTGATTTAGATGAAAGAGTAAAAAAATTAAAATCTGCTCCAGCTATTTATAAAACTAAATAATTTTTGGTGTAATATAAATCCCTTCGAGTCATTTATTATTCTGCCTCGAAGGCATAGGCTATACAATTTCTATTTATAATATTGAAATTTCAAATTTTATTCTTATCTATAATTCCAATAATTTTTTAACTAAAATCACTTTTTATGACTATGAATCCTAAGCAATATAGTTTTGACGTTGAAGTTGGTAAGGTTTTAAATCTGATGATTAATTCGCTTTATACCAACAAAGATGTAGCGCTGCGTGAATTAATTTCCAACGCTTCGGATGCTTGTGATAAATTGCGTTATTTATCAGCACAAAATTCTAATATTTTATTAGAAAATGAAGAGTTAAAAATTAGTTTAACTATTGATAAAAAAGCTAAAACTTTAACTATTTCCGATAATGGAATTGGAATGAATGAAGAGGATTTGGTGCAAAATTTAGGAACTATTGCTAAATCTGGAACTGAAAATTTTGTTAAATCACTTACTGGTGATAATAAAAAAGATGTACAATTAATCGGGCAATTTGGGGTTGGGTTTTATTCATCTTTCATGATTGCAACTAAAGTGGAGGTTTTTTCTAAAAAATATGATGCAGAAAAATCATATAAATGGATTTCTGAAGGTGCCGGAAATTTCAGCGTTGAAGAAGCTGATAAAAAAGATCGCGGCACTCAAATTATTTTATTCTTAAAAGATGATGCGGAAGAATTTTTAGATCGTTTTCATATTAAATATATAGTTCAAACTTATTCTGATCATATCGGCATTAATATTGAATTTATAAATGAAGATGGTAAGCCAGATTTATTAAATTCTGCTTCAGCAATTTGGACCAAATCAAAAGAAGAAATTTCTACCGAACAATATAATGCTTTTTATAAGCATATTGCTCATTTACCTGGCGAGCCTTTTATGACTATTCATAATCGAGCTGAAGGAGTAGTGGAATATATCAATTTGCTTTTTATTCCTGATATGAAGCCGTTTGATTTATTTCATCCAGATCGTAAATCTCGAGTAAAATTATATGTCAAAAAAGTTTTTATCAGTGAAGAATTGGAATTAGTTCCGGCATGGTTACGTTTTATGCGTGGTTTAATTGATTCACAAGATTTACCATTAAATATTAGCAGAGAAACTCTGCAGCATAATTTGGTTATTGAAAAAATTAAAAAATCAGTTATCAAAAAAGTGCTTTCTGAGCTTAAGAAAAAAGCCTCAGAAGATGAAGAATCTTATGTAAAATTCTGGAATAATTTTGGAGCGGTTATTAAAGAAGGCCTATGTGATTCCCATGAATTTAAAGATAAAATTTTAGAAATTTCTCGTTTTTATAGTTCAAAATCAACGGATAAATTAATTTCAATGGCTGAGTATTTAGATCATGCTAAGCCTGGTCAAGACAAGATTTATTATCTAACCGGAGAATCAATTGAGAAAATAAAATCAAGCCCACAATTAGAAGGATTCATCAAAAATGATATCGAAGTTTTATTATTAACTGATGCGGTTGATGATTTTTGGGTTACCGTAACTAATATTTATAAAGAAAAAGAATTTCAATCAATCACTAGAACTGATGTTGATTTGACAAAAATTGGTGAAAATAAAATAGATAAAGATGAAGAAGAAGTAAAAAAAGACGAGCCAATTAAAGACAATCAATTGAACATTTTAAAAGAGCGTTTTAAACAAGTTTTGGGAGATAAAGTAAAGGATATCAGGATTTCTAAAAAACTCAGTCAAAGTGCAGTTTGCTTGGGGGTTGATGCTAATTCAATGGATATCAGAATGGAGCGTTATTTAATGGAACAAAAACAAATCCTTTCAGTTTCTGCAAAAGTTTTAGAAATAAATCCAGATCATGATATTATTAAATCTTTGGATAATGATTTAAATAATGATAATAAAAAACAGCAAATTGACTCAATAATTAAAACTTTGTTTGATCAAGCCTGTATTATTGAAGGAGAACCAATTTCTGATTCCAAAGACTTTTCAGTAAGATTGAATGATCTGATTAAAAAAGGATTGTAGTTTATTTTCATCTTTAAAAACTAAATTAGAAAATAATCATCTAATTATTCCATCTTACTATATTGCTCGCTATCTTGAAAGATTACATCTTTCACAAATTCAGAATTAACGTCGCGAAAAGAAGCTAGGGTATTTTCAATTTCGGTGTTTTGAATTCCTATAGAGGCAAGTGCGGCTTTTCCAAGTTGCAGACCGGTTTCTAAATTTTTAGCGATAACAGTACTGGCACCAACTTTTTTAAATCTTTCAGCATTACTAATGGTTTCAGTTTTGGTAATAACCGGAACTCTAGGAAAATTTTCATGAATAAATCTGGTGATTTTAATGCAGGCGAAATCATCTTCCATAGCTACAATTACATTTTCAGCTTTGTCAATTCCGATATATTTTAAAATATCAAGATTCATAGCATCACCGTAGTAAATGTTGTAGCCGTTAGCTTTCTCAATACGGACAATACGATGATTATTATCAAGAACAATATAGTTTATTTTTCTTTTCTTTAGTAGATAAGTTACAATTCTACCAACTTTACCAAAGCCGATAATTACTATATGTTTAGAAATATCGCCAATTTCTCTTTTAATTTTATTATCACGTAAGACATCTCGGATATATAATTGGCCTTTAATCTTTCTACCAAAAGTTGCTAAAAGCGGAGTGAAGGCCATAGAAACTGTAACTACTGTCATTAATAGCTGAGCTAATTCGGCATCAATAATTTTATTTTGTACTGCCATAATAAATACTACGAATGCAAATTCACCGCCTTGAGAAAGTAATAATCCGGCATGAATCGCAGGAGCCATTGGAAATTTAAAAATACGACATAATAATATTATGACTCCAGCTTTGGTAAATATTAAAGCTGCAGCTAAAAAGAAGATCAAATGAAGTTTTTCAATAAGAAGAGTGAATTGAAACGACATGCCAATAGTCATAAAAAATAGACCTAAAAGCAAAGATTCTAATGAAGAAATTTCATTTTCTACTCGATATTTATATTCAGTTTCAGCAACCATTAATCCAGCAATGAAAGCCCCTAGGGCAAATGATAGCCCTAAAGTATGACTGATAAAAGCCGCACCTAAAACCACAATTAAAGTTGTACTTAAAAATAATACATCACTTTTAGCGTTAGCCACTACTCTAAAAATTGGCCTTAGAAATAATCGCCCAATTACAAAAATAATAGCCATTGCAATAGCAGCATCAGCAAAAGCTCCACCAAGAGCATGGATGATATTTACTTCCGGATTAGAAAGTAGAGGAAGTAGTACTAAAATAGGAATTACCGCTAAATCCTGTAATAATAATATTGAAAATGATAATCGTCCAACACGGGTGGATTGTTCACTATGTTCCTCAATAACTTGTAAAACTATAGCAGTTGAAGAAAGTGACAAAGCACTTCCAATGATTAAAGCAGCTTCCTTAGTCATACCACAGCGATATAGAAAATAACCGATAAGAGCGCTAGTTAAAATAACTTGCAATCCACCAAAACCCAGAACATATTTTTTCATATTCAGGAGTTTGTTGAAGGTAAGTTCAAGTCCGATGGCAAACAATAAAAAAACTACACCAAGTTCAGCAATGGAACTGGTTGTTTCACTATTTTCAATTATTCTAAACCCGTAAGGTCCAATCAAAGTTCCGGCCACTAAATAACCTAGAACAGGGCTTAAACCTAATTGTTTAAAAATCATTATAATACCAACCGAAGCAAGTAACAGAACTAGAATATCTTTTAAATAAACGATATCGTGCATTAGTTTTATTATTGAAGTTTATACACCGTTAACGGTGTCTAGAAAAATCTCAGTTGAAATTGAATTCTTAATTCAACTTGAATTATTTTTTAAATCAAGTATGTTTTTCGTGCTTATTCACTTACTTGTCACTTTGTTAAAGAACCTGTTAAAATTAATGTCGATAATGTCTGATAGGTGGATTGCCGAAATGTCCGCCAAACATAAAATGATTAGTCCTTTTGTTCCTTCTCAAATAAAACTTGGGGAAGATTCTAAAAAAATTATTTCATACGGAAACTCTTCTTATGGTTATGATGCCAGAGTTTCCAATGAATTTAAAATATTCACTAATATTGATTCAGCCATTGTAGATCCTAAAAATTTTTCCGACAATAGTTTTGTTAATAGAGTAACTGATGTTTGTATTATTCCTCCTAATAGTTTTGCTTTAGCTCGAACTGTAGAATATTTTAAAGTTCCAGAAGATGTTCTGGTTGTTTGTGTTGGCAAATCAACTTATGCCAGATGTGGAATTATTGTTAATGTAACTCCCTTAGAACCAGGATGGGAAGGACATGTTACTTTAGAATTTTCCAATACAACTCCACTACCTGCAAAAATTTATGCTTTTGAAGGTGCTTGTCAGTTTTTATTTTTCCGTGGTGATGAAAAATGTTTAACTTCCTATTCTAAGCGCAACGGTAAATATATGAAACAAACTGGAGTAACTCTTCCAAAAGTATAGATAATTATAGATCATGAAGAAATTAGTAATTACCGGTGGTAAAAAAATAATTGGAACTATTGATATTGCAGGCGCTAAAAATGCAGCCTTGCCTTTGATGGTTGCCAGTATTTTAACTGATGAAAAATTAATCCTTAGTAATGTTCCTCATGTAGCTGACATTTCCACCATGGCTAATTTATTAGCAAGTTTAGGAATTGAATTTAGTTTAGACGGATTTGATCTAGATGGCGGAAATTTTGGCAGAGTTGTCATTTTAAATGCAAAAGAAATTTCCAAGCCGGTTGCTGAGTATGAGCTAGTACGCAAAATGCGTGCTTCAATTTTGATTTTAGGACCACTTTTAGCCAGATTTGGACATGCTAAAGTTTCTCTTCCGGGTGGTTGTGCTATTGGAGCCAGACCAGTTGATTTACATTTAAAAGCTATGGAAAAAATGGGTGCCACAATTAAGGTGGTAGCTGGTTATGTTGAAGCCGAAGTCCAAGGAAAATTAAAAGGTGCTGAAATCGAATTTGAAAAAACTTCTGTTGGTGCAACCGAAAATGTTCTAATGGCTGCAACCTTGGCAGAAGGTAAAACTATTTTGCGTAATGCAGCAATGGAGCCAGAAATAGTTGATTTAGCCATTTGCTTAAGAAAAATGGGTGCTAAAATTGAAGGAGAAGGAACTTCTACTATAACAATTATTGGAGTAGATAAATTACATGCTGCCAAACATCATATTGTAGCTGATCGAATTGAAGCAGGAACTTATGCAATTGCTGCCGTAATAACTGATGGTTGTATAAAAATCACTGGGGTTAATATTCATTTATTTTCCAGTATCAAAAAAGAGTTAGAACAGGCTGGTGCTGAATTTAAGGCGATTAGTGATAATGAAGTTGAGGTCAAAAGATCGAAAAAAGAGATTACTTCGGTTGATATTTCGACTGAGCCTTATCCTGGTTTTCCAACTGATATGCAAGCCCAATTCATGTCACTCATGACTATTGCTAATGGCATTTCTACTATCAAAGAAAATATTTTTGAAAATCGTTTTATGCATGTGATGGAACTACTTAGAATGGGTGCTAATATTCAATATAGTGGTAATGTTGCGGTTATAAAAGGTGTAAAAGAATTGTTCGGTGCAGAAGTAATGGCAACTGATCTTAGGGCTTCAGTTTGTATGGTTTTAGCTGGTTTGATTGCCAATGGTCAAACTACTATTAATCGTCTTTACCATTTAGAACGCGGTTATGAAAGATTAGCTGAAAAACTTATCCACTGCGGTGCAGATATTAAAGTTTTATATTAGAGACTTTTTTATTTCTTATTCATATCAAATAAATTTTGTTTAACTTCACTTTCTTTTCTTCTCATCAAGTTTTTTCTAAGTGCAGATTGTAGTTTTTTTGATTTTACTTTTCTTTCTAAAGATTCCTTAGTTTTATTCTGATTAGATTTATTATTTTTCATAATTCTAAATAGTGTCTCATTTTTGTATAGCTATAATAAGTTTAAACACAAAAAATAGTAGTCATAAAATTATGTCAATTTAACACGGAGAATTGAACTCTCTATAAAACATCTCGTTGGATGGTTTACTCAAGTGCTTTGTTTTCAATTGGTATAATTATGGGTCTAGGCAACTTATACAAATCTTGCCTTCTATTGTTAAATCTAAATTCACATTCTTTTAAATGCAAAATAAATTTTCTCGGACAGTTTTCAACAAAGAAAAATCAAAATCATGTCCACAAAACAAAAGACTGGCACTACTTTACGAGAAGTCTGATTTGATATTCTTGGCATTTATTGCTGTTGCTATAATAAAAATGAACCTTTGTTAACAGTGCCTAAGTAAAGTTTTGTATAAAGGGTATGCAATTGTTGCGGGGCCCATAATCATGCACTGAGTTAATATTGAAATTTCAAATTAACCGAAAAACCGCTAACAGATTTTTTGCCATTGCCAATGCTGGCGATTCTTTCGGCGTCATAGGTGTAATATTTCAAATCAAGCCGCATTTCATTATTATTGGCTCTGCTGCTTTTAACTAATCCAATGCCGTAATCCATGGCATTTTCGATATATAAATCATCGCCAAAAAATCTCACATTGGTGGCAGCAAAATCAAGAACGTAGCTGGTATAACCAGTGGGCACGGTTAAAACCAGAGAATTTTTCAAAACATTATTTTCAATATTGGGATCAGATCTGTAATTATTTATTTCCAATCTTTCAGTTTTGTAATTGCCGAGAAGCGTTCCCAAATGAAGGCCAAAACCATTTTCGGCTGTAAATCCAAGTTTGTTAGTAACGCTGAATCCACGAATTGCTGCTGCCGATCCTAAATCTTCTGATCCAACTGCTCCAATACTGACAATTGGCGAAATTGACCAAATATCTTTAATTAGAGGAATTAATAATCCAATTGCGGCACTGGCTTGATAAGTTTTGGCATGATTTTCAGTAGTAATCATTTTTACTACTGGAACTTTTAACAATAATTTGAAATCAGATTCGCCCAAATTATTGCGATAGGAAAATGGTGAAACTGAGATTACATCCGATTTAATTCCAGAAACATTATAAGAAGAATATTGCACTCCGGCACCCATTTCATTGCCAACTTTTTTGCCGTCATCACCAATATCACTGCTATCGTGAATTGTATCAACAAAGCCCAATTCAAAATCATCACCAACCATTTGCGACATCAGAGAAATTGGGTTTCCGGCAATTGGATCGGTGGGGGAAACGGCAGCTAATCTTTTATTGATCCGGTCCAAAATATCGGCACCATCTGATTTTAAATAATCTTTTAAGAGATCAAGAGAAGCATCTCTACTGCTGCCTGAAAAAACCTGATTGGAAACAATTCCATCAATATTCAAAACAAGATTATTGCCGCTATCATAAGCTAGTGAGGCACCCAAGCCACGATAATTCAGAGCAACTGTAACCGGCTCATTGTCTACATTAGTGCCAAAAGCACTATTAAGATTCTGACCATCAAAAAAATTCAATGCATCTTCTGCGGAATTAAAATTGCCACTAACCGCCTGACCATTAGAAGTGCGGGTTGCCACAACATTAAATAATTGTGCCTTGGCTTCTTCCTCTATCACCAGAAAAGAAATAAAAGTAAAAATAAAAAGAAACTTTTTCATAAATTGAGCTAATTAAAATTAAACAGCTGATAAAGTTTCGATAATTATCTTTTAAAACACAAAATCATGCACCACGCATTTATTGCGAGGTCCAGAAATTTTTGCTCATGAGATAATTTTCAAAGTGTCAAGTTAAATTAAGTGGAAATAAAATTTATATGGGATAGTGATTGAGAAATATAAAATTTTTATAACTAACTTTACCCTGGTGCAGTTTTTAACTACTTCAACATAAACTTTGCTCTTTTTAAGAGACCAAATACTAGTGTTTTGCCAGCAGCGTCTCTGCCTCTTTTTCCTCTGATTCTTTTAGCTCCAAAGTAGCTTTCATCTAATTCAAATTCACCGTTTTCTTTATTTTTAAGATTTAAATTATTTGCAAAAATATGGCTTTGGTTGATATCGAAAATCAACTAAAGTTGTCTAGATCCTTATTGTTTAGTAATTTCAAAATCTCTTCTTTGAAGATATGCACTTCTAATTGTTGCATAAAGATCAAATGAATCCTTTCTGGCATCGTCCAAAATATCTATTAAACTCTCTCTGGTATTAAGAGCCGAAATTGCCGATGATGAAATTCGATAACTAGGATCAATAGCATCCTGTCTACCACCTATTTGCAATTCATTGAATGATAGAGGGTCAATTGTTTTTTCTACTAAATATCCTGAGAAATCTCTTAAAGTACTAGGACCTAATAATGGTATCATTAAATAAGGCCCTTGACCCACTCCATATTTAGCAAAAGTTTTTCCGAAATCTTCTTTCCTATATTCAACTTTTTTTGTACCAGCCACATCAAATATACCGCCGATACCAAGAGTAGTATTAATTAAAAATGCCGAGAAACTTCCCATAGCATTTTCAGCATTACCCTGTAATATTGAATTTACACAAGTGAAAGGTAATGATAAATTTTTTATTACATTTCCAACTGAATTTCTAATTGGTTTTGGAATAGTGTTACGATAGCCCTTGGCTATTGGATCAAAAATATTGATATCAATAAATTCATTAAAACTAAAAATTTTCCGATTATATTTTTCAAGAGGATCATTTATGGTTTGAATTGATGAGCCGGTGCCAAAATCAATATCCTCAATCTCATCATCATAGGTAAGAGTTGTACTACTTTTACCGACATTTTCTTCGGCAAAAGCATCAAAAACTGAAAAATTACAAACAATAAAACATAATAATAAAATAATTTGATGAAATATTTTTTTGAACATCAGAATTCTATAAATTCAATTAAGATTCAATATCTTCTATTTGCTCTTGCTGCTGCTGTTCTTTAATTTTGTCAATAGAAGCTAAAAGCTCTGATGCCCTATCTTGATAAGATGGATCTTTCTCAATTAATTGAGCTATTACACTTTGAGCCTGATCAACTTTATCAGCTAAAATTAAAGCATAAGCTAATTGATAATAAGCATCATGATAATGAGGCCAAAATTTTTTAACTATTTTAAAACGAAAAACTGCTTCTGATATATGGCCATTTTCTAAATGTTTTATGCCCAAATTATAATTTGTTTCACATAAATCTTTCAACTTTTCACGAATAACTCCACATTCAGTAATGGCATCATTAATCTTATTGCTAGCAAAATTAAAGGTTGTATCAATTTTATGATGTAATCTAGATTTAATATTGTTTTCTTTATTTTCGTCAGAACCAATTATAAATTTTTTAATATTTTTAAAACCAAACATATATTTTATAAGAGTAAGTCTATTGATACCAAAATTCCTAACTTTTACAGGACGTTTATAATTTAACATTTTGAAGAAGAAAATATACTATGATTCACTTTTAGATTTAGTATATTTTATAAACACATAAGTAACCTGCCAAGTGGCAAAAATTCTATCCTTAGAATTAAAATTTTTCAAATAAAAACTATTTAATAATTCAAACCGCTTTTTTGTTAGATTATTTCGATTGAAATTAGAACCATAACTGGCACCAATCTTTTTCATGGAATTTAATAAATCATATAAATCCTTATATTCCAAAATTATTTTTTCATCGATTAATTGGTAATTTTTGGAAATGTCGGAAATAATATCTACTAAATATTGCTTGGTTGGAAATTGATTAATTGATAAATTAACACCGCAAGTTGTACAAGACGATTTCAATTCTGCCAAACTACCATCAGTGATTATACTAAAAATTAGGCTGCCATTATCTTTTAAAACCTTTCCACAATTAGTAATAGCTAAAGAAATATTATTTAACCATTGGAAAGCAAGTGACGACAAAATTAAATCAAATGAATTTTCTACAAAAGGCAAATATTCAATATCGGCATTAACTTTTAAGCTTCCAGACCTTTTATTCAGCATATTATGTGCTATATCCAATTCAAATATTTCTTTATTTGTTGATTTTATCGAATCAGCAACAAAGCCAGTTCCTGAGCCTAAATCTAAAATTTTATTGGATTTATTAATATTATCAGATGATACATTAACTAATTTTTTTGCGACTTTTTTCTGTAAAACCGCATAATCATCATAATTAAGAGCAGCTTTATTAAAATTGTTTTTAATCTTAGATTTATTAAAAACTGACATGAATATTATGATTTACGGCTTTCTTCTTCAATCAAAGCAACAATATGATGAACCAATTCTTCTGAGGTAACTTTGTGATTTGGTTTGCCGTTAATGTAAACATTATGTTTGCCTTGACCGCCACCAGTAATACCAATTTGAGTATGAGCCGCCTCTCCCAAACCA
>CAMDAI010000030.1 GCA_945888585.1 Rickettsia typhi
TTTTCTGATATTGAAGATGGTTTCCTGCTCAAAACAGCAGCGACTTTAGAATATCAAGTTCCTAATATTGTAGGTAATGGTGAGAACAGTCAATTTAAAAACGAAACAATCTGGAGTCAAATAAAAGGCTTGAATAATATTGTTATTGGCGCTCATTTTCGTACCCATAAATATCTTGGCTTTAATATTAATTGGAGCAAATTTATGATGAAAAATAATAATTTAAACGATTTTGGTACCTTATCTACAAAGCCTAGTCTTTCAATTCAAAATATTAATTTTTCTTCACTTTGGTATATTCCTTTAATTGGTGATCATTTATTGGAGAGCTTTATTGAACTTGGTTTAAGTGATATTCAAAGTCAGTTTAAATATGCTTCCGATACTCAAGGTTTTGTTAGTATTAAAGAACATGATACTGTTCCTCTTTATGGATTGGGTTTGCAATTTGCACCTTATGACAGTGAGACCGTGTTTAGAATTTCTATACAAAAATATAATACCAAATTATCACCTCTTAATGTCAACATAACATCCTGGCGGGCCGGAGTGGTTAAATATTTCTAACCTTAACTAAACATATATGCCAAAAAAATTCTTATTTACATCCGAATCGGTATCCGAAGGTCATCCTGATAAAATTTGCGATCAAATTTCTGATAGTCTAGTTGATGCTTATTTAAAGCTTGATCCTTATTCAAGATTGGCGATTGAAACCTTTGCAACAACTAACACAGTTGTGATTGGTGGCGAAATTAGAGCACCAGAGATTTCTAAAGCAGAAATTGAAAACATTATTCGTAACACTGTTAAAGAAATTGGTTATGAACAAGAAGGTTTTCATCATGCCAATCTAAAAATTATCAATTTAATTCATGCCCAATCAAAAGATATTGCTATTGGTGTTGATGCAGCAGCAGGAAAAGATGAGGGAGCTGGTGATCAGGGAATCATGTTTGGATATGCTTGCGATGAAACTGAAGATTTAATGCCAGCTGCCATTCAATATTCGCATCGTATGCTCCATAATATTATGAATGCCATAAAAGCCGGTGAAATCAAGGATCTAGGCCCAGATGCTAAAGGTCAAATTACCTTACATTATGAGAATGGCGTTCCAATTGGCACTGATTCAGTACTAGTTTCAATTCAGCATAGAGAAGGAATGACCGCAAAGCAAATTCGTGAAATTATTCGTCCTTATGTAGAAAAAACTCTACCAAAGGGTTGGATGTGTAAAGAAGATAAATTCTTGGTTAATCCCACTGGAAATTTTGTAATTGGCGGTCCTGATGGAGATGCTGGTCTTACTGGTAGAAAAATTATTGTTGATACTTACGGTGGCTCTGCTCCTCATGGTGGAGGGGCATTTTCTGGAAAAGACCCAACTAAAGTTGATAGATCAGCAGCCTATATGGCCAGATATTTAGCTAAAAACGTAGTTGCTGCCAAATTGGCCAAAAAATGCACTATTCAATTAGCTTATGCTATTGGGGTTTCTAAGCCACTTTCAGTCTATGTTAATAATCATGACAGTGGAATCGATGGTGAAATATTAGCTGAATTCTTCAATCAAACTATTGATCTTTCACCGCGTGGAATTAGAGAGCATCTGCAATTAAATCGCCCAATCTATAAACGCACCGCCGCCTACGGCCATTTTGGCAGAAAGCCTGAAATTGATGGTGGATTTTCTTGGGAAAAAATTGATCTGATCGAAAAGTTAAAGAAGATAGTTTAAATTTGTGTGTAATTAAAAATCTGAATTGCTTCGAAAAGTTTAAGATTTTAAACTTGTATCTTGCTGATTTTTTTTAAAATTCAGAAAAGTATAAATAAAAATATCAACAACAATCTAATAAAATAGTGTGATTACATTACGGCTCTCTAATGAAGAAAGAAAATGGGATCGCCCACCTACATCAGTTTTTGGTTATAGTGCTGCCCAACTAGATACAAAAAATCTTGATCGTAAAGGGAAATAGAAGATAAGAATTTTAGCAATTTCTAACTGTGTGCTTGTTAATTCCTTGGCTGCATCTATTGAAGGCTGATTAGCGTAGCTTTTGTGATTCTTTGCCTGTCATTCTCCATTTTTTTAATTATTTCTTTTGTAAAAAATTCAGAGAAAAATTTTGTAGAATTACCAGCAGAACTAACTTTATTGGCATTTACCACCACATCATTTCCATCTTTATTTTTTTGAAATAACCCAAGCTTGAATAACTTGCCGAAATACATCTATAAAAAAGTTAAAACCAAAGATCCGGTTGATTGGCGATTTTCTAGTTTTTGATGAACTTTTGGTAATTCAGAAAAATTAAAAGTGGTAATATTGGGACGTAGAACTCCTTCAGTAATTTTTTTAAAGACTTCTGTGGCAGATAAAACTAATTCAATTCTATTTGCCTTATAAAGTGCTAAAGTTGGACGGGTTAGATAAAGAGAATTAAGCAATAGTGAATTTAAATTAATTGGTGGAGTTGGACCAGAAGCTTCACCATAGCTTATGCACATCCCCATTGGCCAGAGACAATCAATTGATTTTAAAATAGTATCTTTGCCAACTCCATCATAAACTAATCCTACCCCATTACCATTAGTTATCTCATCCACTTTTTTTAGAAAATCTTCTTTGTTATAGTTAATAACATAATCACATCCAGCAGCCTTAGCAATAGGAATTTTAAAATCATCTCCTACAGTACCGATTACTTCTAAACCTAAATGTTTGGCCCAATTACATAAAAATTGACCAACACCACCAGCGGCAGCATGAATCAAAACCCTTTTAGCTTTGGAAGCAATATAAACCCGATGAATTAAAGTATGTGCCATCATTCCTTTAAGAAGTGAACCAGCAACTTGTACATCTGTTAAATTTTTTGGTGGAGTAACTAAAAAATGCTGATCAATTATTCTTTTTTCTGTATAAGCGCCAATTCCACCGGTAGCATAAGCAACTCTTTCACCAACCTGATATTCAGTAACTTCCGGACCAATTGCCTCAATAATTCCACAGCCTTCCAAGCCAATAACGGCAGGCATATGATTAATTTTATAATCACCTCTGCGAAAATGAATATCAAAAAAGTTCACCCCAACTGCAGTGTGTTTAATTAAAACTTCCCCCTTACCTGGTTTTGGTTCATCATCGACAGTTTCGAGTTTAAGATGATCAGCTTTTCCATGATTGTGAAGAATATATTCTTTCATAATTTTAGCTTAACTTTTTGATTTTTTGGAATTAGTCTAGATAGCTTCAATTAATCGATTTTTTTTATAAAATGCAACATCAATCATTATTTGTTTTTGATATTGAAACTGTCCCAGATGTCGATTTGGTAAGGGATTTGACTGGTTGTGAAAGTGCTGATGTAAATGAATTACGTCAGGCACTTACAGATTATCATTTAAAAATTACTGATGGAAAAAATTCTTTTCCAAGACAGCCTTTTCATAAGGTAGTAGCTATTAGTTTTTTAGAAGCTGAAATTATTCGTGAGGAAAAAAGTGAACAATATATTTTACAGGAAGTCAGATCTGGTGGAAATATTAATTCTAGTGAGGAAGATTTAATTAAGGGATTTTTTTCGCATTTAAAAAAACAGCCACCAAGATTAGTTAGTTTTAACGGTAAAACTTTTGATTTGCCAGTTTTAAAATATCGCGCAATTAAATATGGAATTGCAGCACCATGGCTTTATAAAATGGGTGATAAGTGGAATAATTATTCTCAGCGTTATGCTCTTGATTGGCATTGTGATTTGATCGATGCTTTTTCTGATTTTGGTGCTTCCGCACGAGTTAAAATGGATGAATTATGTGTTTTATTAGGATTACCTGGGAAAATTGATATTGATGGCTCACAAGTTAATGATTTATTTGATGCCAAAAAAATTGATGAAATTCGTAATTATTGCGAAACCGATGTAATTAATACTTATCTACTTTATCTTAATTATCAGCATCATACTGGAACTTTAAGTAGTGATAATTTTGAAGCGGCAAAAGAAGATTTGATTAATTATTTACAAATGGATCCCGATAAAAATCCACACTTAAAAAAATTTCTTGCCAAGTGGAGATAGAATGGTACTAGCTTAATACAACTCTTCAATTAAAAAATACTAAAATGCAGCAGCTATACTACAATGAAAATAATTTTCCCGTAATTGATCTTGGTGATTATGTTTTACGTGAGCAAATTTCGGATGATGTGGAAGATTTTTTTGCTTATTATGCCGATCCAGAAGTTAGTAAATATGTAATTTCTGATATTCCAAAAACCCTAGAAGAAGCTAAATATGAATTAAAATATTGGATTGATGTTTTTAAAAATAATGATGGTATTTATTTTGCCATTGCCAGAAAAGATAATAATAAATTAATTGGTACAATTGGTTTAAACGGCATTAATCGTATCCATAATCGTATTGAGCTTAGCTACGATTTAGCTAAAGAATATTGGAATAAAGGAATTACTACGCAAGCTATTAAAGCAGTTACTTGGTATGGTTTTGAAAAGATGAGAATTAATCGTATTGAGGCTTATTCATTAGAACAAAATGTTGCTTCTAGAAAAGTTTTAACTAAATGTGGATTTTTTTTAGAAGGAGAATTAAGACAACATCGTTATTATAATGGAGTTTATAAAGATATTGGTATTTTTAGTTTGGTTTATGATGAATATGTGGGAAATGCGTCAAATCTAATTGACAAATAAACATAATAATTTAGATTTCATGCCCCTAATTTGTGCTATCGTAGCTCAGTGGTAGAGCACTTCATTGGTAATGAAGAGGTCGGCGGTTCAATCCCACTCGATAGCACCATCTTTTAACTTTTCTCAGGAAATTTTTCATTACTTGACTTTTTTTTCATTTTACTATAAAAAATTGCCCTCCTTATTATTTCACGAGGTTAAATTAGATAAAATAATTTTAAAATACGTTTGTAAAATATACTATTATGGTTCACGGTACTTACTCAGCAAAGCCTTCAGAAGTTCAAAAGAAATGGTTGGTTATTGATGCTACAGATTTAATTTTAGGCAGACTTGCTACAATTGTTGCTAAAATTTTGAGAGGAAAACATAAGCCTATGTTTACTCCTCATATAGATTGCGGCGATAATGTTATTATTATCAATGCAGAAAAAATTGCTCTAACTGGCAAAAAATATGCTGAGAAAAAATATTATTGGCACACTGGTTATCCTGGTGGTATTAAAGAAAGAAATGTCAGACAAATAATTGAAGGAGCTCATCCTGAAAGAGTTCTTCAGTCTGCTATTGAAAGAATGATAACCAGAAGTCCCCTTGGAAGGGATCAATTAAGAAAATTACATATCTATCAAGGTGCTGAGCACCCACACTCTGCTCAAAAGCCTGAAGTTCTAGATGTTGCTATATTGAATTCAAAAAACTCTAAACGTTAATAAATATGACCTCATTGAAAGAAGCTATAATTGAAGTTACTAAAGTAGAAAAAAAGCAAGAGATTGATTCTTTAGGTAGAGCTTATGGAACCGGTAGAAGAAAAAATTCATCTGCTCGTGTTTGGATTAAAAAAGGAACTGGAAAATTCACCATTAATGGTCGTGAATTTAGATCTTATTTTGGTCGCGCTATTCTCGGTACAATTGTAAAACAACCATTGATTGCTACTAAAACTGAAAATAAATTTGACATTACTGCAACTGCAAGTGGTGGTGGTTTAACTGGTCAGGCTGGAGCAATTCTTTTAGGAATTAGCCGTTCATTAGTTTCTTTTGAGCCAGAGCTTCATCATACTTTACGCAGCGAAGGTTTCTTAACTCGTGATCCAAGAGTTGTTGAAAGAAAAAAATATGGTCGCAAAAAAGCAAGAAAAGGTCAAACTTATCGCAAAAGATAGTATTTATTTTTATTACAAAATTATTAGAAAAAACCACTCTTTTCTATATGAAGAGAGTGGTTTTTTTATATAAAGAAGTTTTTAATGAAGATTTGATACTGGAAACACAATCAGAATTTTATTAACAGTTTTGTTAACTGCTAATATAACCGCGTTCTTCTTCATTTTTTTTGCCTAGAACTTGAGATGACAATGATAGTTTGATTGAGGTTTTTGGCTTATCTTGGATAATTTTCTGGATAGTAAATTGGTTAAGCATCTCTTCTATTTTAAGAATTTTATCATCTAATCTGCTCTCTATATCTTTTTTTTCTTTAATTAAATTTTCTTCCAGATAAATTACTTCTTAATTCCAAACTGATTTTGCATAGCGGATAAGTCGGGATTTCCGACTAGATTTTTGAGGGAATTATGGTCCATTTTGCCGACTTTTTTGACCATTTTTTGCATTTGTTTGAATTTTTTTAGAAGGCGGTTAACTTCTTGAATATTGCTTCCGGCACCGGTGGCGATTCTTTTTTTTCTGGAAGAATTTAAAATGTCAGGATTTTTGCGCTCTTTTGGTGTCATTGATAAAATTAAAGCTTCTTGTCTTAACATTTCTTTCTCACTAAAGCCTGAATTTGCTAGCTGTTCTTTAATTTTTCCAGCACCAGGAAGAAAACTTAAAATATTAGAAATGCCACCCATTCTTTTCATATTTTTGAGCTGAGAAGCTAAATCATTTAAATCAAAATGCCCTTGTTTTAATTTCTTTTCAGCTTTTGTCATTTCAGCTTCATCGAACATTTCTTGAGCTTTTTCAACTAAAGAAACTACGTCACCCATACCTAAAATGCGTGAGGCAATTCTTTTCGGATCAAATTCTTCTAATTCATTAATTTTTTCTCCACTGCCTAAAAATTTTATTGGACGATCAGTTGCAACTTTCATAGTAATTGCTGCCCCGCCTCTATTGTCACCATCAATTCTGGTTAAAATAATTCCATCAACTCCGACTTTTTCTTTAAAGCTATTGGCAATATTAATGGCATCTTGGCCAGTAAGAGAATCTACTACTAATAAAGTTTCATGAGGAGTGGCAATTTTTTTTACCTGATATAGTTCATCCATTAATTCATTATCAATATGAGTTCGTCCAGCAGTATCTAAAATCAAAACGTCATAATTATACTCTTTGGCTTTAAGAAGAGCTCTCTTGGTGATTATAAGTGGTTCTTCTCCGGAAATAATTTCTAAACTATCAACTTCAACTTTTTTGGCTAAAACTGCTAATTGTTCTTGAGCCGCAGGACGTCTAGTATCAAGAGATGCTAGTAAAATTTTCTTTTTATTATTTTTATGCAAAAAGCGATAGGCTAACTTTCCTGCGGAGGTGGTTTTACCAGCTCCTTGTAAACCAACCATCATCAAAATTAATGGCGCTTTAACATTAAAATTAATCTCAGATTTTTCACTACCTAAAATTTCAACTAGCTCATCATTGACAATTTTAATAATCATTTGTGCCGGTGAGACATTTTTTATCACCTGTTCATTAATGGCTTTTTCTTTAATTTTATTGATAAATTCACGAACTACTGGAAGTGCTACATCAGCTTCTAAAAGAGCAACTCGAATTTCTCTAAGAGATGAACTCAAATCATCTTCACTGATAAATTTTTTTCCTGATAAAGTATTAAATACTTTGCTTAAATTATTAGTTATATTATCGAACATTTTTTATTTTATTTTTTCTAAAATTTCTGAAGGGATTCTTTTTGGTTTCATTGAAATGCTGTCCACACAGACAATTTCTACATCTAAAACATTTAGTAATTTTTCTTCACAAAACATTTCCTGATGCATTTTAATTGATGCGGCACCAATTTCGGAAATGATAGTTTTTATGTTGACCAAATTATCTAATTTGGCCGTATTTTTATATTCAATTTCACATTTTTTAACTACAAAAATTAAGTTTAATTCTTTAATCAATGTCGATTGAAAAATATTTAGTGATCTTAAAAATTCAGTTCTAGCTCTTTCAAAAAATTTTAAATAATTAGCATAATAAACAACACCACCTGCATCGGTATCTTCATAATATATTCGATAATCAATTAAGAATTTTTTATTTAGCACGGCTAATGGAATAACAATTTGGAGTTTCAAAAATTTTAATCTCAGTACACTCAGCCTGATATTTAATAAATAATTTCGGGCAAATATCATTTAATAAATGATCGGCAATATTTTCTGCAGTTGGATTATTTTTCATGTAGTAAATCTTTTGGCCAGTAATGCTGATGATTTTTTCACCCAATTCCCGATCTTTTTTATTTAAAATTACATTATGATCTAAATTGTCATCAATCCATTTTCCTAACACATCTTTTATGATCCCAAAGTCAATAATTCTGCCTAATTTATCCAATTTATTTGCAGCAAAACTGGCTTCCACCACATAGCGATGACCATGAAGCATTTTACATTTGCTTTCATGATTCATGACGCGATGAGCAGCATCAAATTCAATTCTTCTGGTAGAGGTAATCATTTTATTGTTTAATTATGTTTGATCAATTAAACTGGCTTCAACCCTGATTCTATAATAATTCATTCTTTAAAGTAAATGCTATGTTGCCCGATATTATTAAGTTTAACGAAAAAGGCTTAATTCCAGCTATAGCACAAGATTATAAAACTGGTGATGTTTTAATGATGGCCTGGATGAATAAAGAAAGTCTTGAGTTTACTCTAAGAGAAAAAGTGGTCTGTTATTTTTCCAGATCAAGGCAGAAATTATGGAAAAAAGGCGAAATATCAGGCCAAATTCAAAATTTAAAAGAAGTTTTAATTGATTGTGATGGAGACTCTATCTTGCTTAAAGTAGAACAAATTGGTGTTGCTTGTCACACCGGCAGGAAAAATTGCTTTTTTTATAAACTTGAAGATGATAACAAAATTACCATCAATCAAGAAATTCTAATTTCTGGGGAAAAACTTTATGGTAAAAAAGATGATTAGAATAGTTATAAAATTAGTAATGGTTTTACTGGTTTTAACACCGCTGAATTTAACAGCTAAAGAAGCTTCTAATATTACGATTTTTGCTGAATCCGATATGGCCAAGGTTTTGGCAGAAATTTCCAGAAATTATTCTAAAGAAAATAACACTATAGTTTCTATTAATTTAAATTCTTCTTCACAATTAATTAATGAAATTGATTCAGGAGAGCCAGCAGATGTGTTTATTTCTTCCCATGAAGATTGGATTGAGATGCTAAAGCATAAAGGATTAGTTGATGTCTATAATATTTCTAATATTGCTAAAGATAAGTTGGTTTTAGTAACGTCTAATAAAAATACTAATATAGATCTGAATAATATTAAAAAATTGGGCGACATTAATAAAATATTGAAATTTATTAGCAAAAAAGAGACCCCGATTGTTATTATTATTATTGATTCAGAATATACCTCTCTTGGACGCTATTCTGCCAAAATTATTAAAGATGCCAAAATCAATGACGGTAATGTATATAGAGATAATGATATATATAAAAAAGTGGAAGAAGATAAAAGAACGGTAATTAGTTTACTTGAAGAAAATAATAATTCTTGTGCAATTGTTTTGGCCAGTAGTTTGGTAAATCAAAAAAATATTAAAATTATTGCCGATATTCCTAATTTAGACATTTATTATCAGGCTCTAGTTATCGCTGGTGATGATATGAAGGAAGCAAGAAATTTCTTAAAATTTTTAAAGTCGGATAAAGCCAAAGAAATTATAACTAGAAATGGCTTTATTGTTGATTAATTTATTTTCTTACAGATCCTAAAAGGAAATAAAAGGTCATTTTTTATTGCATTAGCCAAAGCATAATGGCTTTTTGAGCATGAAGACGATTTTCTGCTTCATCAAAAACCACGGAATTTTTACCATCAATTACATCGGAAGTAACTTCAAAACCACGGTATGCTGGTAAGCAGTGAGTAAAAATAGCATTGGGTTTGGCCAATTTCATCAAAGAATTATTAACTTGATAAGGGGCTAGTAATTTTAATTTTTTAGCTTTTTCTTCAAAGTCCTTATCAGATTTATCACCCATAGAAACCCAAGTATCAGTAATCAAAACATCAGCATTTTTGACAGCTTGCTTGGCGTCGTGGTAAAGATTTATTTTTGCTCCATTTTTCTGAGCTTTTTTAATTTCATTATTAGAAAATGAAAAACTTTCAGGAACCGCAATATTTAAGGTATAATCAAAAGCTTTAGCAGCATGGATATAGGAATTTAATACATTATTGGCATCGCCAAACCATGCCAAAATTTTTCCTTCTATACTATTGATTTGTTCCTCAATAGTTAAAATGCTAGCTATGATTTGACAAGGATGACTATAATCACTAAGTCCATTGATAATTGGTGATTTAGAGTTTTTGGCCATCTCAACAAGGGTTTGATGGTCATTAC
>CAMDAI010000031.1 GCA_945888585.1 Rickettsia typhi
AGCAAAAGACTTAGCTAGCCGTGACGTAGTATCTCGTGCTATGACTATGGAAATTAATGCTGGTCGAGGTGTTGGCCCCCATAAAGATCATATCTATTTACATTTAGATCATCTTGATCCAAAAATTCTTCACGAAAGACTTCCGGGCATTTCCGAAAGTGCTAAAATTTTTGCCGGAGTTGACGTTACTAAACAACCAATTCCTGTAATTCCAACTGTTCACTACAATATGGGTGGTATTCCAACCAATTATCGTGGTGAAGTTGTTAATATCAAAAATGGCAAACAAGAAGTTGTTCCGGGATTAATGGCTATCGGCGAAGCCGCTTGCGTTTCAGTACACGGCGCTAACCGCTTAGGTTCCAATTCATTACTAGATTTAGTAGTATTTGGCAGATCTGCGGCAATTAGGGCCAGAGAAGTCATAACTCCCGACACTCCACACGCAGAATTACCCACAAATGCCGGTGAAGAAAGCTTAGCTAGATTCGACAAAATTCGCAATTCTAAAGGAAAATCTTCAACTTCTAAAATCAGATTAGAAATGCAAAAAACTATGCAAAAACATGCTGCAGTATTTAGAACTGAAAATGTCATGAAAGAAGGCACAGAAAAAATGGCAGAAATCTATAAAAGCTTTGAAGAACTTGGAATTTCTGATCGTGGATTAGTATGGAATAGCGATTTAGTTGAAGCTTTAGAATTGGATAATTTAAGATCACAAGCTTTAGTTACTATCACTGCCGCCTTAAACAGAAAAGAAAGCCGCGGTGCTCACGCTAGAGATGACTATAAAGATCGTGACGATCATGAATGGATGAAACATACAATCATCTGGTTAAATAAAAATGGTGAAAGCAAAATTGATTATCGTGACGTGGTTTTAAAACCAATGACCAACGATGTTTCAGCCTTCCCTCCTAAAAAAAGAGTTTATTAATTAAATTGGAAACAAAAAGCATATGGCAGAGTTTAGACTTCCAAAAAATTCACAAATTGACAAAAAAGCTGGCAAAACTCATAAAGCTCCTGAAGGAGCTACCAACATTAAAATTGTTGAGATTTATCGTTTTGATCCAGAAGATGCTGAACAAAAAAATCCGCATATTGATCGTTTTGAAATTGATTTAGATAAATGTGGGCCAATGGTTCTTGATATCTTAATTAAAATCAAAGCTGAACAAGACAGTTCGCTTACTTTTCGTAGATCATGCCGTGAAGGAATTTGCGGTTCTTGCTCAATGAACATTGATGGAACCAATACCTTAGCCTGCACCAAATCAATTGCTGATTGTTGTAGTAACACCATCAAAATTTTTCCATTACCTCATATGCCAGTTATCAAGGATTTGGTTCCTGATTTAACTCACTTTTATGAGCAATATAAATCTGTAAAACCTTGGCTGCAAGCTTCCGATCCTAAACCTGGTCAAAGAGAAAGATTACAATCTCCCGAAGAACGTGAAAAACTAGACGGTCTTTATGAGTGTATTTTATGCGCCTCTTGTTCAACTTCATGCCCAAGTTATTGGTGGAATGGTGACGAATATTTAGGTCCTGCAACTTTATTACAAGCTTATCGTTTTATTGCTGATTCAAGAGATGAGGCAACTGATCAACGCCTAGAAGATTTGGAAGATCCTTTCAAATTATATCGTTGTCATACCATAATGAATTGTACCAACACTTGCCCTAAAGGCCTAAATCCAGCTAAGGCAATTGGCAGTATAAAACAAATGATTGTAGAACGTAAAGGTGTCTAAAACATCAAATAAACAAATTATATTTCTAGGCGCTGGCAAAATGGGCAGCGCCATTATTAATAATTTATTATCAAGCAGTTTTAGTTCTGATCAAATATCTGTTTTAAAACCAACTAAAGAAAACCAAATTTCTGGAATAAAATATTTTTTTAAATATGAAGAATTTTTAAAAAATTATTCTGCTGATATTATATTTTTTGCCTTTAAACCACAGGACGCTAAATCAATTCTTGAAGATCTAAAAAAATACCAACCATTTGATAAAAACACTATTTTCATTTCAATTTTAGCTGGAAAAAAAATTCAATTCTTTGAAGAAATTTTTGGCGATAAAATTAAATTAATCCGTTTAATGCCCAATTTACCAATCTTAGTTGGAGAAGGATTTTTTTCCTATTTTTGTAATAAAAATATTGAAAATGCAGAAATTAAAAAAATTTCAGATTCAATCTTAAATACACTGGGAAAAAATATAAAACTAAAAAACGAAGATTTAATGGATGCAGCTACAGCAATTGCAGGAAGCGGCCCCGCCTATTTATTTTCTTTTGCTGATGCTATTTTTGAAGCAACTAAAAAAGCGGGATTTGATGAAAAAGAAGCTCTGGAATTAACCAAACAAACCATTTTCGGCAGCGCTAAATTACTTAATGAATCAAAAGAATCATTTAAACAATTAAGCAAAAATGTAACAAGTAAAGGCGGTGTTACCGAAGCGGCACTTGATATTTTACAAAAAAAATACTCATTAGAAAATATTATCCAAGAAACAATAGAAGCCGGAATAAACCGTTCAGCAATTCTTGCTGGAAATAAACAAGAAAACTTAATTAAAATTTATACTGATGGCGCTTGTTCTGGAAACCCTGGAAAAGGGGGATGGGGAGCGGTTTTAATGTGGGGAAATCATAAAAAAGAAATTAATGGTTTTAATGCCAACACCACCAATAACAAAATGGAATTAACTGCTGTAATTGAAGCAATTAAAGCAGTTAAAAAATCTTCTGAGATTAATATTTATACCGATAGTATCTATGTTAAAGATGGTATCACCAAATGGATTTTAAATTGGCGTGTTAATGGCTGGAAAGGCAAAGACAAAAAACCAATCAAAAACCTGGAATTATGGCAAGAATTAGATTTAGTAGCAGGTAAGCATAAAATTGATTGGCACTGGGTTAAGGGTCATAGCGGTGATAAATATAATGAAATTGCCGACAGTTTAGCTAGAAATGCAATTGAAGATAAAATAATGAAATGAAAGTTATAGAACCATCAGAACAAGATATTTTTGATTATAAATTAGCCGTACAGTCTTTTGAAAAGTACAATGGATTTGGAGCTATTCGAATTGACGATTCAATAAATTCCTTTAGTTACAATCGTATGAAATTGGATTGGGTTATTGAACCACATTTATGGATAATGGTAAAAATAACCAAAGAAGACTTTACGTATTTGTGGGAAGACATTTTTAAGATAAATTCTGATGAAAGAAGTTCATTTAAAGAAGCTGCAAACTCAAAGGAATTTTTTATTTTCATAAAAGCTATAAAACTAAGAAAAATTTTTAAAAGTTTTTGGGTAGCAAACTTTACTCTATTATTTGATAAATTTCAAATTTATGGAGGATCTATCGGATGTGGTAGCCAATCTGAAGTTTGGTGCATATCCCATAAATTACTATCATATAGATGGGAAGAAAATGCAGAAGAAAGATGTATAATGTACAATAGTTTCTTTGATGCCGCCAAGTCTTACCAATAATCTTGGCATTAATAAATGGAAAATAATTCTAATTTATAAATATTTCTATCAACTTCTTAGTGTAATTCTCTTTTGGATCTTGGATAATTTGCTTGGCAGATCCAAATTCCGCAATCATTCCATCCTTCATTACCATAATATTATTACTAACTGATCTAATTACATCTAAATCATGTGAAATAAAAATATAAGAGATTTTATAATTTTTTTTAAGCTGATTAAGTAATTTTAAAATTTCATCTTGAGTAATTAAATCTAGTGACGATGTAGGTTCATCCAATATTAAAATTTCCGGATTTAAAATTAAACTACGAGCAATTGCCACTCTTTGGCGCTGACCACCGCTTAATTGATGCGGATAATAATCGGCCATTTTTACATTCAAACCAACTTCAACCAATATTTTATTTACCTTATCTTCAATTGGTAAATGGTGAATTATTAAGCCTTCTTCAATTATTTTACTAATTTTCATTCTTGGATTTAGGCTGCTATATGGATCTTGAAAAATAATTTGAATCTTTTTTCTGAGATTATTTTTTTGAGATTTGTTTAAATTTTTAATATTCACCTCATCAATAATAACATCACCACTACTTTCAATTAAATTAGCAATAGCAAAAGCTAAAGTTGATTTACCACTACCACTACCACCAATAATTCCAAGAGTTTTACCTTGTTTTAAATCAAAAGAAATATTGTTATTTGCTTTTAAATATTGCTTTACAATTCCAAAGAAATTTTTTCTTAATGGAAAAGTAACAGTTAGATTTTTTACTTCTAAAATAATTTTTGAATTGTGATATTGTCCCTTGGCAGAAACTGGTTCTTTTAAATTTGATGATAAAGCAGAAATCAAAGATTTAGTATATTGATGCTGGGGATTGGTAAAAATATTATCCACCGAACCTCTCTCATAAATTTCTCCTCTATTCATCACCAAAACATTATCGGCCAATATTTTTACTAACCTTAAATTATGAGTAATAAATAAAATGGTTAGATTCAATTTATCTCGCAAATCTAATAATAACTTCAATATTTCATTTTGAGTTGCAACATCAAGTGCAGTTGTTGGCTCATCAGCTATTAGTAATTTTGGATTATTAGCTAAAGCAATTGCAATCATAACTCTCTGACGCTGACCACCAGATAATTGATGTGGATAAGAATCCAAGCGATCTGTAAAATTTTTTAAATCAACCAAATCAAGCAATTCATTTACTCTTTGTCCAACTTGTTTTGATGAAAATTTATAATGAATTGAAATTGCTTCAGAAATTTGTTTTCTAATTGTGTGAAGCGGATTTAACGAAGAAACTGGATCTTGAAAAATCATCCCAATATCTTTTCCTCTAATCTTAGTCAAAGAATCTTCACTCAAAGTTAGAAGATCCATCTTATCAAAAATAACTTGGCCAGAAATTGTGGCATTATGAGCAAGTAATTTCATAATTGACAAAGCAGTAACTGATTTTCCAGAACCACTCTGCCCTACAATTGCCGTTATTTTTCCTGGCAAAAGATCAAAAGAAATATTATTGACTACTTTAAGTTGATGGCCAGAAACTTGGAATGAGATTGAGAGGTTTTTTACTTCCATGAAAGTATGATTTATTTTATCCATATTCCCAAGTCAAGAGTGATTCCTGTTTTCCTTCTCAAGTTTGCTATTGCGATTGCGATGCCCACACTTGTCAATGTCATATTTTTGAGCGAAGATGTTATCCAAACATCAAATAGTCCAGCCATAAAATCCCCTTGTGCCTTAATAATTTCTTCTACCTCATTCGGATTCATTTGATAGTTATTTAAGAATGGAGTCAGTTTATTTATTTGCTCTTGTCCAAGTCCCGCAAGTTTTGCTTCTGTCTCCAGATTTTTATCATTTAAAGCGTTAACTTGAAATTTAGTTGCGTCTTGTAAGCAAGGTATAATTAGAGTTGGATATTGCTCTAATGTATGCCCCGCTGATTCAAATTGTTCTTTTGTAAATCCTTTACAAAAAATTCCTTTGTACATTTCCAAAAAAATATCCTCAATATATTTAAAACCCAAACTAATTGAACCGCAGCCAGCGAATTCAAGATGCTGATATAATGAAAGTTCCTTTGAAAGATTTGCTGTAAAAGGAGCAATGTATTCGTTTAAGTAATCTTTTAGATTTGGAATATTAATGACTTGAAAATTTCTTAAATACTTTAGGATGAAAATAAGTGTCAATGTATCAAGTTGGCTAATCGTCAACTTGGGAACTATAGATAAACTTTCATCTAAAACAATTTGCTTTAAATTTCTTTCTTGTTGTGCTGCTCTATCAACCAAAATATCAACAAGCATATCAGATAAATCTTTATCGCCTGTCTTTGCATATTCTTTTTGTGCTGTAAAAATTGCATACTGCATTCCGGGGTCTTCCATTGAATTAATGGCTTCGGGTTTCCGTTCTTGAATTTTGGTTAAAAAGTCATCAATAAGTTCCTCTGCTCTTTGTCTTGCAGTAGGAGCCGCTTTTTCAGATAACTCAGGATAGTTGGACTTGAAAACATCAACTGCAATATTTTTTGCATCTTTGTATGTGATGCCTTGATTAATAACTATAGTCTGTTCTTGAGAATTGAATGCTATCAAAGCTGCAACTAATCCGATTGAAGTAACCAATGGTTCCCATCCAGGACTTGTCATTAGCCAAATCAATGAACCTAAAAGCCCTGCGATGGCTAGAATGATTAAGGTTATTTTTTTTGTCATAATACTCGATTGATTTACATTTCTGTCAATATGCCAAAATACTGGTTGTAGGAATAGAATAATAACTCCTATTCAAGTCATTTATGGCTTGATTTCTTCCATCGAAAAAGAAAGACATCAAATTTGGCAACAACAAAACAAAGATACGGAATATTAGGAAAGACAGATTAAAATCTACCTTGATAAATTTTTATGATTTTATCTAACATGGCCAAAGCTTCTTCTCTTGGACGTTGAAAAGTGTTTCTACCAATGATTGAACCATTAGCGCCACCTCTATAAATTTCTCTAATTTCATTATAAATATCATCTTCACCTTTGGCATTTCCACCAGAGAACACCACAATTCTTCTGCCATTAAAACAGGCTTGAACAACATGTTCAATTCTTTCTTTCATGGTTGCTAGAGGAATTTTCATTTTATCATAAACCTTAATTGCATCTAAATTTTCTAAAGCCGGAGTTGGAGGCTTAACCTTAATGATATGAGCGCCAATCAAAGCAGCAATGTGAGCTCCGTAAGCACAGATATCAACCGCAGTTTCACCAACCTTTGATAAATCACCACCTCTTGGGTAAGACCAAACCACAACAGCTAATCCATAGGCTTTGGCTTCTTCAGCCATTTCTTTAATTTCCTCAATCATCTCAAAAGCCGCATCACTTCCTGGATAAATAGTAAAGCCAATTGCTGAGCATCCTAAGCGAATAGCATCTTGCACTGATGCAGTCGTAGCTTGAGCAGGAGCGGTTCCACCATTATGAAGGGAATTGGAACTATTAACTTTTAAAATAGTTGGAATTGCACCGGCAAAAGTATCAGCACCAGCTTCTAACATTCCCAAAGGGGCGGCATAAGCATTCAAACCTGCATCAATTGCTAATTGATAGTGATAATGAGGGTCATAAGCGGCTGGATTAACAGCAAAACTTCTGGCCGGGCCATGTTCAAAACCTTGATCAACCGGAAGAATAACTAATTTACCAGTTCCACCTAATTTTCCTTCCATTAAAATTCTAGCTAAATTGACCTTAGTTCCAGGACAATCGCTTTCATAATTAGACAGGATTTTTTTAACTTGCTTAGTAATTTTCATAAATTTTCTAGATTTTTGATGCGATTTTTATTGATTTATCTTAATATATTTGAGGTTTTATCTTCGTCAAGTTTTTTCAAGCCATGAATCAGGAAAAGAAATTACAAGTAATTGAGCAAATTAATCAATTTTGGCCAATTTCAGAGATTGCCCTAAAATCCTTAGAAAATTACGTTGCTACACTCATAAAATACAATCAAAAATATAATTTAATTGGTGAATCTACTATTGAGGATATTTGGAATCGCCATATTCTTGATTCAGCTCAACTTCTTAAATATATTAAAGACAAAAATTTAGTTACCGGGGATTTTGGTTCTGGCGCTGGTTTTCCTGGAATGGTTCTATCAATTCTTGGCTTAAAAGAAGTTCATTTAATTGAAAAATCATTTCGTAAATGTGAATTTTTAGAATTAGCTAAAGAATTTTCATCAGGTAAAATTACTATACATCAAAAAAATGCCGAGGAAATTAAAGATATAAAATTTGACTTAATAACCTCCAGAGCATTTGCGCCAATGATCCGCTTATTATCAACGATTAAACCCTTTACTAAAGAAAATACTATTTGCCTCTTTCTTAAAGGAAAAAATGTCGATAATGAATTAAATCTTGCAAAAAAAATTCATAGGTTTAATTATACTGGCCATTCAAGCCTCACTTCCAAAGAAAGTAAAATAATTTTAATTTCTAAATTTTTAACTTAAACCAAAATAAAATATGCTAATTGGAATTCCTAAAGAAATAAAAAATCACGAATATAGAGTTGGTGCTACTCCATCTGGAGTAAGAGAATTAGTTAATTCTGGCCATAAAGTTATTGTTGAAAAAAATGCAGGACTTGCAATTGATTATACCGATGAACAATATGTTGCAGCTGGAGCTAAAATCGTTAACAGCGCTAAAGAAGTTTATAGCGAAGCTGAGATGATTTTAAAGGTTAAAGAGCCTCAAAAAGAAGAATGCAAAATGATTAAAAAAGGTCAAATCATTTTCTCTTATCTTCACTTAGCTGCCGAACCAGAATTAACCAAAATGTTAATTGCTTCTAAATGCGTAGCAATTGCTTTTGAAACCGTAAATGCTCCGGATAATTCATTACCATTACTTGCTCCAATGAGTGAAGTTGCTGGTAAATTATCAATCCAAGCTGGCGCTAAAGCTTTAGAAAAAGCCAGTGGCGGCAGAGGCGTTTTACTTGGTGGAGTACCAGGAGTAGCTCCAGCTAAAGTCACTATTCTTGGCGGTGGCGTTTCTGGAGCCAATGCTGCTAAAGTTGCAATTGGCGTTGGCGCTAACGTAACTATTTTAGATAAATCCTTAAATAGAATACGTTATTTATCTGATATTTTTGGGAGCTCCGCCAACATTTTATATGCTTCATTAGAAAATATTGAAAAAAGTGTTATTGAATCTGATTTAGTAATTGGAGCCGTTTTAATTCCTGGAGCTTCTGCTCCTAAATTAGTGACCAAAAAAATGGTTAAAAAAATGAATTCAGGATCAGTAATGGTTGATATTTCAATTGATCAAGGCGGATGTTTTGAAACTAGTAAACCAACCAGTCATAGCAATCCAACTTATGTAACTGATGGCGTAGTTCATTATTGCGTTACTAACATGCCTGGTGCCGTTGCCAGAACTTCAACTCAAGCTTTAGAAAATGCTACTTTACCTTTCTCTTTAGCCATTGCCAATAAAGGTTATAGAAAAGCATTGGTAAATGATAAATATTTAAGAAATGGCCTAAATGTAATTGATGGAAAAGTAACCTTTAAAGCAGTTTCTGATTCTCTTGGTCATAAATATTATGATGCTGAAGAATTGTTATAATAAAAATGTATAAACAAAAAACCCGCCGCTTCTTAAATGAAACGGCGGGTTTTTTTATTATTAGATATTAAATAAAATTACTTTTTTCTAAATAAGTTTAAAACTCCACCAAGTAAAGATTTTTTTCCAGAAGAATTATTGTTGTGATTATTCTGATAAGATGGGTTACGGTTACGATTATTACCACCCCTATTATCTCTTCTATTCTTATTATGATATTGTTTTTTATTATTATTATTTTTTCTTTGATAATTATCACGAGAAACAGAATCATGATCTTCAGAAGAATTTTCTTCATCTATCATAAAATCACGCTCAATTCCAAGTTGATTTACTTTTCCCGTTAAAACTTCCATATCCAATTCTCTTTTTTCTTCTAAGGAAAGAGATTTGCGTCTTTTAATATTAAAACCATTTGGACCAGGATTTTCATCACAATGCATAATAATATGAACACCATAATTTTTTTCAGAAGAGGTTATTTCAATTCTCTTATAGTTTAAAATATAAGTGATAACATCACCAGCACCATAAACATGAATAACCCCAGCTTGTTTATCAACACAGGCATATCTAATACCACGCAAAATACTTACTGCTAAAATTTCAATTGAGCGGACATATCCGGTTCCATTACAATGTTTACAAGGATCTGTAATAGTTTCAAAAAAGCTTGCCCCCAAACGTTGTCTTGACATTTCCATCAAACCAAAAACGCTAATTCTTCCTAATTGGATGCGAGCACGATCATGCTGTAAAGCATCACGAAGCGCTCTTTCTACCGATCTTCTATGTTTTTGATCATACATATCTATAAAATCGATTACAACTAAACCAGCTAAATCACGCAATTTCAATTGTTTAGCAATTTCCTTTGCTGCTTCTATATTGGTATTATAAGCCGTTTCCTCTACACCACTCTCATTAGTTGCCTTACCAGAATTGACATCAATTGCCACTAAAGCTTCAGTATGATCAATTACAATTGAACCACCCGAAGGTAAAAATACTTGTTTTTCATAAAGTGCATTTAACTGTTGTTCAACCTTATATTTATTAAAGACCGGAACTCTTTCATCATGAAGTTTAATATTAGTAACAGGTTCAGATGAGGTAAT